>JBIPOY010000261.1:0-5053 GCA_044378705.1 Saprospiraceae bacterium | reverse complement strand
GAAAAAGCAATTTTTTCGGTGCAAACCTTGACATTCGTTCCGGCATGCTGATGCTGGCTGCTAAGCGGATTGAATGAGGAAATATGGTTGAAATTCACGGAAATGAACTCGTCTTGATACGTGGAATTTCCTTAACTTTAACACAAAACTGTCCAGGCAAACCCGACCACTTCATTAGCCTCCAGAGCCATTACTTCGTTGAACTACATGAAAATAAACTCTGAGGTAGTAGGGGCCTGGAGGATTAAATCCAAAGGAACTTGGCATTGAACCCTGCGCAATCGAACTGCCCCCGCGAGTGTGGCAAAAAGTTGGTGTCTGGGCGGCAACCTTGTTCAGTAACAAACATAAAAGAAGGCTGGTAGCGAACATCAAAGATGTCTTTCTAGAATCAAGAATTGAAAAGAGTTTGCTGAATCCGTTCATAATGAAACTGTTTGGTTGGTGAAGAAATATGGTTTAATTTATCTTAAAACATTGATAATGTGATGCTTGTATTTATTATTTTGCGCTGAACGTTTGGATGTACGAATGTGCGACGCTTAGGAAGCATTTTCGTACATCCTTTGTTCAGCGCATTATTTATTTACACCCACATGATTCGCACGCTTCCAAAGTTTCAAATGGCACTAATCCTGCACATCCACCCCAAGTAAATAGTTTACATTTTTTTTCGGCTTTGTCGTAATAATACCTTGGTAATGCGGCGTTGCATGGCCCCACTTGAGGCACTAACGTACAATGATCTTCACAAATATTTTGGCCTTCCTCTTTGTCACAGCAGGAGAGGTCGGTAAAAATTGAGAGAAGGAGAATGATAAGTTTAAAGTATTTCATGAGATGGTATTTATTTGTGAACTATGATTCGACTGCTCGTTAGTATCTCATTTCCATGAACTACTACCACGAAATAGACGCCTGATGTGACTTCGGTCAGGTCAATATGAGTTTCCAAAGTATTGGTCGCAACTTTTTTGATCGTTACCCCACTATTTGATAACAAAAACACGGACAAATTATCTAATGAAAAACCCTCCGTGAATTGGATATTCACATCACTATTTGCTGGATTGGGATAAATAAGAATATCCTTTCCTTTTAAAAACGTGGTTTCTTCTGTATCTGTAATGTAGTTAACTTCTCCACAACCCGGCTGCAAACAGCCCAACGAATCCAGTTTCAAAATCCAGTTATGTGACTCGAATACTCCTGTCATGTGATTTGCTATGCTGCCTACGGCAATGAAGCCTCCGTCGCTGGTAGGTGCAATGGATTGCAATGCAAATACTTCCCCTTGATAAGTGGTGTCTACGTAAGATTTTTCCCAAATCAAGGTTTTGTTTTTCGCAACCCTGAATATCCAACCCGCCAGATCAGGGTTTGGGTCAGTAATGTAGTCAATATAGTTGTTACCACAGCCCACCAATCCTTTTTCCCAGACAGGTTCCAAGTCATTGACGGCTTTGAGGCTTTGATTTTCTAATACCAGAGAATCCTGTATTTGGCCAGCCATATTCAAATAAAAAAGGGCTGGGGGAGTCAGGTCGTGGTTGGGCAACAATGTTTTGGTGTGCCAGTTGACCACCAATGTAGCAGAGTCTGTCTGAATGATATTTGGCAGATCCGGTTGAAAAGAAAGGGGGAAGGCCAAGTTCCAATTGAGGTTGCCTGTTGTGTCTATACTGGCTACACCTCCGTTAAAATCAGTCAAACATGACACCGGGCAGGCATCATATGAAAAAATCGTTTGACGATCGGTTGTTTCTATAATTGACCTCCCCAGGCTTTGACGGTTTTGGAAATCGTAAGTGTACTCGTCAATAAGGTTGCCATCCAGATCCGTTTTAACTACATAAACAATCCGAAGTGGTTGACCTGGAGCATCAGGGTAACGGGTTCCGCACAAAATTATATGATCCTCTGGAGTAAATACCAGCGCTGCTCCCGCCTCGTAATCTGGCTCACC
The DNA here is from genome assembly GCA_044378705.1 of Saprospiraceae bacterium. Classification (GTDB taxonomy): domain Bacteria; phylum Bacteroidota; class Bacteroidia; order Chitinophagales; family Saprospiraceae; genus M3007. Next base: position 3,087 of record JBIPOY010000261.1, on the reverse strand, counting down.
GTACTCCTGATTCCAAAGGATATTTCCGTCCATATCCAAACAATACAACACCACCTGAATGTCGCCTTGATTGCCACCACCGCATAGATATATCTTACTATCTCTGATAACCAAAGAAGTGCTAATATTGGGGTAAAAATCAAACTGTTTGAACCAAACCACATTGCCGCTTTTATCCAATTTAGAAACCACTGTACAAATGATGACATCTTGGCCAAGGCATTCGCCCCAAGAACCTACAATATAGCCGTCCGTTACCTCTGCAATGGTCCATGCATTTTCCGGGTCTAAGGGATAGTTGGAAATAATTTTTGAAAAAGTCGTTTGTGCGTAAGCGGGTACTAGGAACAGGCCGTATATCAGAAATAGAATGAGGTATCGCATCGTTTGGAAAATAGAAAAGGAAAGTGGCAGCACAAGAAATTCCTTTGTACCGCCGCTTCGCCTTGGGTTAATGTTTGATGCTGAACTTGGCCTGGTGAACAGGCTTGCCCTTATCTTGAATTAGTAAAAAATACATTCCGGCGGGCAAACGCTCCGTTTCCAGCGTATGCAGGTTTTCAAAGGGCAAAATTGGCTCGTTTATTTGTTGGCGGCCAAAGATATCGTAGACCAACAGGTGGGCATCCGATTCAGCAGCCAATGCTGGCCATGCTACATTTAACATCATACTTGCAGGCACGGGAAATATGCGAAACAAATCAGTGTTTTTGGTGCCTTGGTCCAATTTCCCTGCCACAGTAGGTATGCTGTACATACCACCTGTATTGACTGTGTCCGGGTAAAAACGCCGATCTTTCAACAGGCCGAGTATCCCCCGTGCATACCCACGGACAGGAGAGGTGCCTTCCGCTACGGTATTCAACACTAATTCCTGAGCTGCGGAAAGCTGGAACGTGCCAGGGCTCTGCAAGCGTTGTAGGTTGATCAGTTGTACATCGCGGAATTTAGTGTCTTCATCATTCTGAATCGGCAGTTGATTGAGCCATAAAGCTGCATTCGTGTAATCTTTCCTGTCCATACGCAGCCCGAAGATGGCCCAGTCTGCTGCTTTAGATTGTTCGCCTGCCAAAAAGCTCTCGGCTGTGGCATATTGCCCTGCTGCCAAGGACTGTTTTATCAGGTATCGGAGGATAGCATCCTTCTCTTGTAACGTTATGTAGTACTGATTCAAGGCATTTGCGTCAGTAGCGATGTAAGGTGCCAGTTGTTGTAATATTGTTCTACGGGTGCTCAAGTCACCCGGTGTCGGATACGGCAGCCCGTGAGGAAGGCCACCGAATTGGTTGCAGTCAATGGTTGACTGTCCCCCTAAAACACCCTGTTTGGTATAATTTCCCGGAGTGAGCGGCTGGACATCGCAGCCTGCAGGGGGCACGCCGCCCTGATAATAATATTTAAATGAAGTGGTGACGTTCAATGGGGCTACAATGTCAGGGCGCGGGCCGGGGTCTGTAAAACAGTTGCCTGCCGGCTTGTTATCTTCGCCTTGCGTAGATCGAATGGAGCCTTTTATTTGTGGGCCGGAAGTTTCTGTCAAGAAAAAATCAGCGCCACTGTTCATCTGGAAATCGTTGCCCAAAAACTGCATCTGCTTGTTGTCTCCCCAAGCGTAAACACCACTGTTAAAACAGCTCTTAAAGGTGTTGCAACCGATCAAATTCTGGTTGAAAACGCTATTAAAGCCCGTATTGGAAACCGCCGCACCGACGGAGGAAACGCCCGTTAGCAGGTTGCCTGCTATTCTGAAATTGCTGGCCCCTTCTACGATGACTCCATACAGGCCACCTGTAAAATTGTTGTTGATTACATCCAATGAGAAGTCGCCAAGGCTACTGGCTGTTTCCGATGCCCCGATGTGGATATAGTTGTTCTTGAATTTGTTCTCGGTCGTTGCTCCTGAACCTATTTGGATTTTGCCAGACATTGGGTATGTTGCGCTCGATACGACGCCTATGCCATTGCTTTCAAACAAGTTGTTGTTAATGATGGATACTCCGGCATCATAGGTTCTAATCCCTTCTTGATCCTTGCGCTTGAAGGTGCAGTTTTGAAACTCGATACCGTTGGTTTCCCAAATCGTCACGCCTTCTGTATTTGCAAAAGCATTCCCGATTTCAACGAATGACGTATTTGAAAACCTACTTTTATTACTATTATTACTATTCGCAGGGAATTTATAAGACATGAATTCGATGTCCTTACGATTGTTTTGAAAAACTGCATTGTTTTCTGTCTTTATTACCCCTCCCCAATACTCAGGGCCGTATCCCCCTCCTGCGGTTACTCCAGTTCTCGCCCACTCTACAGTTCCGTTATTGATCCACACAATCCCTGCTTGATCGAGGTCGGTCAAGGGCGCATTATATTCTGGTTGTACTTTTTGGTTGTTGCCAAGTACTTGGATGCCGCCCCAATCCGTCGCGTCGCAGCCTCTTGTCAAAATACCCCCGTCAACATAAAGGCGGGCATTGCGCTCGACCAGAATGCGAGTACCCTGCTTCATCTTGATTTTGGCTTTTATATGAAGTTGCGCCCCGGAATGGATATGAATGTCGTTAGGCATAGTCATATCTATGTCAAAGGTCGTGCTGCTATTGATGTGGGTAATCAAATTTGAGCAGGGACAAACATCATTGGGTAGGTTATTGGTAACAAAATCTGCCAAGGCCCTTACATCCGCGTACATTGTTGGAAAGCTTGCACGAGGGCACCCTCCCCAACTGGAAGCTCCAACTGGCAGTTGGCACACCTGTGCACCTGCCTGCCCAACAAAGAGCAGGGCGCACAAAAACTGCCAAAACACTGTGCTTTTGAAGCGGTTTCTCCTTGAAAGGGGATAAGAAGCAAGATTTTTCATAATTTTATGCGATTTTTAGAACGTTCCTGACCTGTGGCCAACGTGGCCTTACCCGGCCAGATCAGGATTGGGAGGGTACCGGGGCTTTCACAGGGGAATAAAGTCGGGAGGTAGCAGTTGCCGCTGTTGCCTCTTTTTCTTTTACACGAGTTCGCTGTGTTATATGGTTGGTCTATTGTATTTCTTATTGGCACTAACGGTGGCGTGTCTGCCACACCGCCGCGTTT
>JBIPOY010000260.1:0-5055 GCA_044378705.1 Saprospiraceae bacterium | reverse complement strand
GCCAACCAACCACACAACCGGTCCACCGGCGAAGGTAGCAACCGAAACGAACCAAGACCACAACGCGAACAACCCTCACAACAGCAGCGCAATCAACGCGATGAACGCCCTCAGCGCAACAACGATGCTCGCCCACCACGCGAACAGCAACCCCAACGCAACGATGCTCGCCCACCACGCAGTGATGCTCGCCCGCCACGCGAACAACAACCCCAACGCAGTGAGCAGTTTGCAGAACAACGACCACAACGAAACGAACAACGACCACAACGCGAACCAAACTACTCCAATGATCGCCGAGAGGAAACACCAACCCTCCCGGAACGGAAAAATCGTTTCGCTTCCATCCTAGAAGTGTCAAAACTCGAAAAACAACCGTCGTACAACAAACCGAAACCGGCCTACAAAGAAAGAACCAGTGATGCGCCCCGATCGGAAAATTCACCCAGAACAGGAAACACCGGCCGCGCAGGCTGGCGCGGCAATGACCGGGCTAAAAAAACGACCAAAGGATAAAATTTGAGCCTATAAACCCTGCCGTTTGTCCCATGATAACACGTCCGGTGGCTATGCCATCGATGCGGTTGTTCAATAGATGCAAAGCGAGTTAACACAAAACCTCCTGTAAATTTGGGTATGTTGACACCCTAGTTTCACAGGAGGTTTTTTTATTCCCCCAACCTGCCGCTGAAAAAAGAAGGGCTATTGAGGAAGCACTATGCTCTATTACCCTCTTTTTTTTACCCCGGGAGGACATTTTTCTCGCAAATATTGCGTGCACAGCAAGCGCAAGTGCTCAGAGGTGCCTTCTCCTTCATAGATACCGTGTGATCGGTTGGGATAAGCCATATATTGAAACAATTTGCCTTGTTTCACGAGTTCATTCACCAATCGCTCGGCATTCTGAAAATGTACGTTGTCATCACCGGTGCCATGGATATACAGTAAGTTGCCTCGCAAATTTTTGGCATACGTGATGGGCGACCCCGCTACAAAATCCGCTTTGTTTTCCTGCGGAATACCCATATACCGCTCCTGATAGATGTTGTCGTAACAAAGTTGGTCGGCCACGGCAGCAACCGAGATCCCCGTTTTATAAATATCCGGGTATTGAAAAAGTAGGTTGAGCGTCGCACTACCACCGCCACTCCAACCATGTACCGCCACCCGGGAGGTATCTATCCACGACCATTTTTTAAACACTTCCTGCGCACCCATGGCCTGATCTCGGATATTCACAAGGCCAATTTTTCGGTAAATAGACTTTCGCCATTCCCGACCTTTGGGCGCAGGAGTACCCCGATTGTCAAGCGACACATAGCAATACCCATCGGCGGCCATGTCTCCCTTGTACAGGTTGTTGCGACCTGTACCCCAACGGTTGTTGACCGTAGTGCCTGCCGGCTCTGTGTACACATTGAAAAGAACCGGATAATTTTGGGTGGTATCGAGGTTTTCCGGTTTGACGATCCATCCATCCATGGTTATTCCATCGGCGGTGGTCACCTGAAAAAATTCAACTTTATTTTTTGACGGGTCATGTTTAGACCATTTTGCAGACACACCCCCGTCTTCCTCCAGAGACCGATGATCGGGCAGGCTCATGCGCTCGCGAACAGGCGAAAAATTGGCGTTGGAAAAAGTATGAATGGCCCATTTACCATTGGGAGCAACTTGGTAGCTGTGGGTTCCCGGCTGATGGAGTGGAGAGAGCCGCTCCGCACTACCTTTCCCGTCCAGAGACGTCCGGTATAAATAGCGTTCGGTGGCGTTGTCGGGAGAGGCCATAAAGTAAAATGCATTGGAAGCCCTGTCGGTGAGCAGTGGCGTAATGACGTCATAACGGCCTGGCGTTAGGTCAATCGAGTGTTTCCCATCGCGGGAAATGCGGTAAAAGTGTCGCCAACCGTCTTTCTCACTGGCCCACAAAAACGCTTCACCCCCGTCAAACCATTCGAGCCCATCGGCATTGTTCCATACATCTTGGACATCCAGCCAGGCTGATTCTTTTTCATTGAAGATGGACATGGCTTTTCCCGTTTGCGCAGAACACAGGAAAAGACGGCCCTCTTGTTGCTTTCGGTCGAGCTGTTGCAACAAAAGTTCGTTTGCATTGCCGGCCCAAGACATCCGAGGGATATAATGTTGGCGTGGATCACCCGGCACCTCCATCCATCGAGTCTTTTTATTTTTTAGATCAACAACTCCAATGCGGCATGCCGAAGGGCTTTCACCAACTTTCGGGTACTCCACCGGAATGGTAAAAGAATAGGTGGAGTCGGTATTGTTGATCATGAGAAAATATTTTACATCGCTGGCATCAATCTGCCAATAGGCGATGTATTTGCTGTCGGGGCTCCAGCGAAAACCATCGCGGCAGTCAAATTCTTCTTCGTATGCCCAATCAAAGGTGCCGTTGATCTTTTTGGTGGTGCCGTCTTTGGTGAGTTGGACTAATTTTCCGGTAACCACGTCCTCTGTGTATAGATTGTTTTGGCTCACGTAAGCCACTTGTCGGCCATCGGGAGAGAATTTGGCAAACATGAGGGATGCCGCCGGAAGCGTCTTTCCCAATGGGCGGAGCCCTCCGGTACGGAGATCATATACCCAGTAATCGCCCCGGGTTTCGTAGCGCCAAACCCGTTGGCTGTTGGTGAAAATTAAGAGTTTTTGCCCATCTTCTGATGGCGTAAAAGACTTGATTTTCAATGGTATATCCATACCTTTTGGAATTAAACCAGCCGCTGGAACGATGTTCCTTTTTTGATTGGAAGAAAATTCTACCTGGCCAATACCACTGTCGTCAGCGGTCCAATATGCATTGCCATCTCGGGTCCATTGGAGGCCTTGTGCCCCTATAGAACCGGAAAAAAATAAGAGGAGGAAAGTTACGTGTATGGGCTTAATCATCGGTGGTGCGTTTGAATCCGTTGAATACTTTTCGCAACAAATATCGCAAGCGCCAAAGAATTATTGTTGAAAAATAGTGCCCCCCACGTGCATGGGCTTCTATGCTGGGTATTCTGCCCGGGTGTGCACCAACACTTGGTGGTTTGGGCGGCACAAAAACCTACTCAGCAAACACCCTCAAGCCCTTTCATATTCCCCAAAAAGGATTCCAAAGACCTTCTAATTTTGCCAATACCACGGCCACGGCCCAATAGGACCTTCAGGGTGCTTGAACAAGAATGATTGGCGGAAATAATTATCCCATCCGGCTGGCGGAATCCACTGGAGTACTGCGCGACAATGTCTTCAGCATTTTCTCCAACTCAGCCACCCGCTTCTGTAATTCAGGGAGTTGCTTGAACACCACATGGGAGCGAATAAAATCCTTGTATCCTATGGCTGGGCTACCAAACAACGCCGTACCAGGCTGTATAATACTCGAGGCAAGTCCACTTTGCGCTTGAATTCGGGTGCCATCCGCCACCGTGATGTGGCCGGCAAAGCCAACTTGTCCGCCCACCTGAAGGTTTTTACCCAAGTGTGTGCTGCCGGCGACCCCCACTTGTGCGGCAATGACAGAGTTTTGCCCAACTTCGGCGTTGTGCGCGATGTGAATCAGGTTGTCCAACTTAGCTCCCCGACGTATCACGGTGCTGCCGATAGATGCCCGATCAATACAGGTACAGGCTCCGATTTCGACATTGTTTTCAACGATTACATTGCCCAATTGAGGTACTTTGGTCCAAGAACCATCTTGTTGGGGCGCAAAGCCAAAGCCATCAGCTCCCAATACGGCATTGGCGTGCAAAACACAATTATCTCCCACCACACAGTCGAAATGGACCCGAACACCCGGGTAAATCCGACAACCATCGCCAATTCGCGCGTTACGTCCAATAAAAACCTGGGGGTAAATGATACAATTGCTCCCCACCACAGCACCTTCTTCAATGACCACGAAAGCACCGAGGGTGGTACCTCCTCCCACCCGAGCAGTTGGGTGGATAGACATTTTGGAAATGTCTGTACTGTCGTTGCCATTGGTCGCAATGGACGGATCGAATGCCGGCAACAACTTCACCAAAGCCCCCCGTACATCTTCCACGCGAATCATCGTAGGCTTTACGGGTTGAGATGGTAGAAAGGATTTGTGCAACAGCAAAATAGACGCCTGCGTTGTATAGGCGTATGGTTCGTATCGAGGATTGTCGAGAAAAGCGAAATCGCCATCCTGAGCTTCTTCAATACGAGCCGGGCGTGTTACGCTGGCGGATGGATCGCCCTGTACAGAGCCATCAACAAGTTGCGCGATTTGTGCGGCAGTGAATGTCATGCCGATTAGGGGGGAAAGGAAAGATGAGTGAATAAATTACATACCGTTGCCGGAACAAAGGTACAAAACGCCAGCGAAGGTTCGCTGCATTCTGACAATACCCATAAACGTATCTTAAACCCATAAGGTTGCCAAAACCTAGCAACAGTTTTTTTTATCAACTATTTTAAACATTTCATGCTTTGATCTGCCTACTTTTATAGCTCAAATTACCCTTGATTAATAGATATTCTTAATTCATCCTTCGCTCACATTTAAACTTGTCATCCCCATGCGTAAGTATTTCGTCTTTGCCCTTGTCGCCAGTACTGCGGTCGCGGGTTTATTTTTTTGGTACAACAGCCAAAAAATCGTAAAAAACGAAGCCTATTTCGAGGCCATCGCCCCTTATATTTATGCATATTCCGGCGGTGCGGTGGGCAGCACTGATCCGCTGCGCATTCGATTTATCAATGCCGCAATAAGCAAAGCACAGGTAGGACAGCCAATACCAAAAGAAATACTGCAAATTTCACCAAAAATTGCGGGAAAAGCTGTCTGGGAAGACGATAGAACCATCCTCCTCATACCCGCACAACCACTCCCCTTCGGAAAAAAATATTCCGCGCGGGTAGCATTGGGACGTATCTACGCGGAAGTACCTACGCCAGCCAAAATATTTGAATTCAATTTTCACATCCGGGATCTCTCCTATGAAGTGGTAACAGATGGTATCTCTACCGATTACCACGATCCAAAAAAACAGTCCGTAAGTGGTCAAATCCACATCAACG
>JBIPOY010000028.1:0-14604 GCA_044378705.1 Saprospiraceae bacterium | reverse complement strand
AAACATGGAATAGTAGATGTAAAAAGGAATGGTGGGAATACCGTGGAGGGCATACGCGGTACCTGCGGCGGTAAAAGAAGCCGTAGCACCATCTTCGTTGATGCCTTCTTGGAGCACTTGCCCTGTTTTTGATTCCTTGTATTTGATGGTTGAAAACCCGATTTCCAACGGGGTATATCGTTGGTCGCGCTGATTCCAGATTTGAGCGGAATTAAACAGCGGGTGCATACCAAAGGTCTGAGCTTCATCGGGTACAATGGGCACAATATACTTTCCAATATCTTGATTTCGAATTAGTTGTGTCATCATATCCACAACGGCGCCGGTGGTAGAAACCGGTTTGGCCGTGTCGTCGGGCTTCAATTGTTTTTCGAAAAGCTCAAGACCCGGCAGGTTAAAGCGGGGATAAACGTCACTTCTTTCAGGCAGATATCCACCCAATGACTGCCGTTGTGCGTGCAGGTATTGTGCTTCGGGGCTATTGGCCTCGGGAAACCAGAACTTAGCGGCAATAGCGTCTTCATCTGACAATGGTATTCCGTAACGATCCCGGGTTTCCAGGCGATTTTTGTCCTGTAAATCCTTGGTTTGGTGGGCAGTATTCTTGCCTTCTGCTGCCTGGCCCATACCATACCCCTTTACTGTTTGCACGATGATGGCCACGGGTTTTCCGGCGCGAACAGCGCGTTCGTAGGCGGCATATACTTTTTGTGCATCGTGGCCTCCACGGCGCATGGCACGCAGTTGTTCGTCGGTATAGTCAGCCAACAAGGCTGCCACACGGTCGTTTTCACCCGTCAGTTTTTTACGGATATGGTCGCCGCTGTTCACGGAATTTATTTCCTGAAAATCGCCGTCCACAAGTTCTTCCAAACGATGGAGTAAAACACCGTCCACGTCTTTTTCTAGGAGCGCATCCCATTCGCCACCCCAAACCACCTTGATTACCTCCCAAGAAGCTCCCAAGAAATGGCGCTCCACTTCCTGAATAATTTTTCCATTCCCGCGAACGGGCCCATCGAGGCGCTGCAAGTTACAATTGACGACAAAGACAATATTGTCTAGATTTTCGCGACTGGCCATGCCAATTGTACCGTATATTTCCGGCTCATCAATTTCACCGTCACCAATAAAATGCCATATTTTACCGCCGTTTTCGGGTTTTAGTCCCCTATTTTCGAGGTATTTCATATAACGTGCCTGATAAATAGCCGTCATAGGCCCAAGTCCCATACTCACCGAAGGCGCTTGCCAAAAAGTAGGCATACGACGTGGGTGTGGATAGGAACTCACGCCCCCCAATAATTCCTGGCGGAAATCGGCGATGGCTTGAATGCTCAACCGACCCTCAAAGGCTGCCCGGGCGTAAATACCCGGCGATGCATGCCCCTGAAACATCAGCAAGTCACCGCCATATTCAGCCGATCGCTTGCGTAAAAAGTGATTGAATAGCACCTCCAACATGGTAGCACAGGCCGCAAAAGTGGCGATGTGCCCCCCCAGTGCCAGGTCCTTGTCGGCGCCTTGTAGTACCATCGCCTGCGCGTTCCAGCGAATGATATACTCAATGCGCTGTTCCAACGCCAAATCACCGGGATAGGCTGGCGTATCTTCCGCTGCGATGGTGTTTAGGTAGGGGGTATTGAGTGCCTCGCCACCATTCGCAACGCCATGTCGTGCCAATAAATAGCGCATGCGTTGGAAAAGTTCGGCTGTCGGGCCTTTGCCTTCCCCTTCAAGCACCTCTTCCAGTGCTTCTAGCCATTCTTCCTGTTCAAGTTTCCAGTCGTCGAGTGCGTGTGTATCGCCCATGTTTATCTGTGGTAAAGTTGGTGTGAGGAGGGGTATTGCCGCAAAAGTAGGCAATTCCTCAAAATTGAGATAGGCAAAGCGAAAATGACTTTGGGAACCTTATTTTTTAAACTTGTAAGCTGGTCGCTGCCCGACAAAAAAAGGGCCCTGTTTGCCCATATTTCGCCCATTGTTTAACCGTGTCGCTGCTACAGACTGGAAATAATCGATTCGCCTCGCCAAAAACGAGCTTTTTTGGCAAAACAGCGTGTCATTTAAGTAGTTGCCAAATAAAATGGAAAGATTTGTAACAATTCAGGCAACTTCGCCGTCTCCTCACCAAACCACCGTTTACGGCCACCATGAATTGGGTAATCTTCCAAGCATATATATATCCCATCCGGCACAAACTGTATCGTTTTGCCCTAAAAATCACGGGTGACCGACATGACGCAGAAGATATTGTACAGGATGTGATGGAAAAAGTGTGGAAAAACAACGCTGAAAGTGACCATAATATGATTAATTGGGAAGCTTGGTGTATGACGCTCACCAAGAATCAATCCCTCGACAAAACCAGAAGTCTGTCAAAACGACGAACACTACCCCTCGCAGAGAACGAAGCATTTGAATCAACCAGCCCTTCTCTCATACGGGAAATCGAAATACAGGACCTTACCACCCGTGTGAAACAAATGATGCAGGACCTTCCCGAGAAACAGCGATTGGTGATGCACCTCCGTGATGTGGAAGAATTGTCGTACGAAGAAATAACCCAAGCGCTGGGACTGAGCTTGGATCAAGTAAAAGTCAACCTTTTTCGAGCACGGAAATATATCAGAGAAAAAATGGTGCCAGAACATTGAATGGATTACCTCAAACATGTCACACATCGATGGCAGAAATGCTGTAAAACAACAACTATGATTGATCCACAACCTATTCGGGCGCTATTGGAAAAATACTGGGCGGCTGAAACGACCATCGAAGAAGATCGCCAACTGAAAAACTTCTTTGCTTCCAATGATATCCCGGAAGACTTGCAACTTTATTCGCCATTCTTTCAAGCCCTCCGGGAAGAACAACAGGTGCGTATGGTGCGCGCTGCTGTTGAATACAGGCCGTATCGCATTTTTCTAACCGCGGCCGCTTCGATTATTCTGTTGTTGGCGGTAGGCATCGGGTGGAAAATGACATTTCCCGCTAAAACAACCGCAATCAGCCTCCAGCCCGTTGGGCAAGTACCCGCACAAGTGGCTATTGAACAGGAACTCCAATCCGGTTTAATACTTGCGCAAGTTTCTACTGAAGAAAAAAAATACCCTGAAAAAACAGGCGGCAAAATGCGAAAAAAAACAGCGGCAAAGCTTGAAGCCCAATACGCCATGGAAGAAATTAAGGCTGCACTGTCACTCGTTTCTTCCAAAATTAAGAAAGGCAGACTGGCAGCTGCAAAAGGAGCCGACCACCTCGAGAATATTGACAGGGTTTTTAAAAAGAAAGCAACTGGTTAGGTGGCACGCTGTAAACACCACAGCTGTCCAGAGAAAAAATATTTTTTACCATTAAAATCGTATCATCATGAAAAAAATCTTGCCCCTGCTGCCCTTTTTATTGCTGGCAGCCCACTTTCAAGCAACTGCCCAAAACGATGCCATCACACAGTTTTTTAAACAATATGCTGAAGATGAGCGGTTTACAGTTGTGTACGTAGCGCCGAAGTTGTTCAGTATGGTATCTAAAATTGAAACAGATGATGCCGATTGGGACAAAATGCGCGATGTGGTGAAAAATCTTACAGGATTGCGTGTTCTCAGCGCCGACAGTATTTCGGATGGACTTTCACTGTACAGAAACGCGCTGGACAAACTACCGGCATCCGAGTATTCCGAACTGCTCACGGTGCGTGACGGAAACGAAAATGTGCGTATTTGGACCAAAGATTCTAAAAGCGGATCTGTCATTGAGGAACTGCTGTTGATCGTAGGATCACCCGATTCCTTCACCCTACTGAGCCTTACCGGAAAGATAAACCTTGAAAACATTTCGAGTTTATCAAAAACACTTGATATCGAAGGCGCTGAACACTTGGAAAAAATTCACCCAAAAAATTAAGCGTCATGAACAGGATTTTATCGATAAAAATGATGTTTTTCCACACCATAAACGACTTTGCCCGCCCTTTATTTGTAGCCTTGTTCCTCCTCTTGGGCCATGATATGCACGCTCAGGATCAGCATCTTTTCTGGAAATACAAAGAATACGATGGGGCCATATCGTGCTCCGTACCTGGCTGGGTACTACACCTAGGATCCATATTCCTGAAAGAAAAAGAAAGCCGGAGACTCGTTCGGAAAATCAACAACATCAAGGTGTTGGTTTTTGAAAACAACAACCCCTTTACCCGCCAAGACATCGACCGTTTCCACAGCAGGGCCAAACGTCGCCATCTCGACGCGTGGGTAACCATCCGGGATGGCCAAACACGCTTCCAAATATATGGAAAAACACGCCGAAACAACATTCGAAAAGTGGTCGTCTTGTTCGAGTCGCCTGATGCAGGGTCTGGAATGGTGTGTTTGCGCGGAAAATTGCAGTTAAAAGACCTCAAAGGTGCACTCCGGCAGGCAGAAAAACAATCACCCAATAAAAATCTCATGCCGTTGCTGTCAAAGGTATCGGTCTCAAAAGTATAACACCGCTTGAAAGACCCGCTACGTCCCAAACAGGTCATAACTTATCCCCCATTGAAAACCATGGCTACCAAAATTTAGTGCCGTAATACCGTTTATAAGTCGGTATTGAGGCCTAAGAAAACGATAATAACGCAATGTTAACCCCCACTTTCCCAACGGCACCCTCCATCCTAGGGCGCTAAAAAGCAATGGGTCGTTTTTCTTGGTCTCCTCCAGTCGGTTGACAATGGTTAATCCCGTTCCAAGACCTATCTCCAGTATCATTTTTTTGCGCAGCACAAAACTGGGTATTACGCTCCACGTGATATAGCCGGGGTGAAACTGCCCGGCAAAATACCGGTTCTTGTAAGGAAAAACCTGATACGTGAGTTCACTCGCGAGGTAAAACCGCTTTGTGACACCATATTGAAGCCGAAGGCCTTCATATCCTCCGATGGCGTTCCCAAATAAATTGGCGGGCAACGTTCCTTGGGAAGCCGTGTATCGAGGAATATTATACGTAAAGCCGGCCACGGAGCCTATCTGAATTTGCCCAAATACCACAGACGTGTAAAAACACAAGTATGCCAAAATTGCTGAAAAAAGGGCATTTGGGGTGTTTTTTTTGACAATCATTGCTTTGAAGAAGTTTTTTTGTTATTTTTCGACGAACACTGATGGGGTTAGCGGGCACGTTTTCTTTTACTTTGGAAGCACCACGGTGCCCAACTGACGTGCAATCTCGTTGCGGGTAACGTTGAGTTTTTGCTCAATTTTCATAAAACGCATCATGGCATCATCGTCGCCGATTTGAGACGCCGACTTGATACGCACGAGGTTGAGATCGCACATTTTCATGACTTTTTGCAATTTAAAACGCAGTAATGCCTGCTTCATATCCAAGTCAAAATTCAAATCGGGTATTTTTTGGTTTTGCAACGGGTAATTCCACATAGCCTCCCAGTTGGGTGAGAATTCCCAGGGCGTAGCAATAAGGCTCATGGCCAATTCACCGATGGCACTTGATTCGTGTTGGATGAAAAAATGCTGGTCAAATTGTTTGTCTTGGAGCAGCATCGCGTGACATTCGACGGCAATTTGTCCATAAAGAGGGTTGTCAAAGTTCACCAGTGACTCTTCTATGTCGGTGAGAATATACTTTGCGACCGTCACACCTTCCTGCTCGAGTAATTGGTTTCCGTACAAAATAAGCATTCGGATAATGTCGAGTTCTTGTACGGATTCGGTGCGCGGTGGGGCGGCGGCTTTGGGGGGGGGATTGGGCGACTGAAAATCAGGCGGAAAATCGCCATCCGTTGGCATGGGGGGGTATTCCGTCGGCCATTCTCCTTGCGGCGAGTAGGAGGGAGAGTCACTGGCCGCTTCTGGCTTGCGAGCAGATTTTTCTTCCTTTTTTTTGATGGTACCGGTGATCAACTTATTTGATTCGGCCATGAGCACACTTTCAGGCACCTCGAGCAGGTTGGAGCAGGCCCGCAGGTACACGCTGCGTTTGATTGGATCCGGAATTTTGGCGATACTGGCCACGATATCCTTGATCAATCCGGACCTTTTTACCGGGTCATTTTTGGTTTCTTCCAGCAGCACCTGGGTTTTGAAGAGGATAAAATCTTTGGCGTTGGCGGCCACGAATTCGTTGAATTTATCGCCGCCAAACTCCTGAACGAAAGAATCTGGATCATGTCCATCCGGCAGCAGGCAAATTTTCACATTGAGGTCTTGCTCCAAGGCTAAGTCTAGTCCTCGGAGTGCTGCTTTTATCCCTGCTGAATCTCCGTCGTAAAGGATTTTCAGGTTGTTGGTATTGCGTTTGATGAGTTGGAGTTGCCCTTCCGTGAGGGAGGTGCCGGAAGATGCCACCACATTTTGAATCCCAGCTTGGTACAGCGAGATTACGTCCATATAACCTTCTACGAGGATACATTCATCCAGTTGGCGTATGGATTTTTTTGCCTGAAAAGCGCCGTATAGGGTTTTATTTTTGACATAAATCTCCGTTTCAGGGCTATTGACATATTTTGGGATAGTGGCTCCTCCGGCGCTGGGTGACAGCATGGTTCTTCCGGCAAATGCCGCTACTTTTCCGGAGAGGTTGTGAATGGCAAACATAACGCGTGCCCGAAAAAAATCACGCCCACCGTCTTGGCTACACAACCCTACTTTTTTGAGCAATTCGATATTGTGTCCCTTTGATTGGGCGTGTCGGATCAACAGATTGCGTTCGTCGGGGGCGTACCCGAGTCCAAAGGTTCGGATGGTATCCTCCCGCAAGCCCCGTTTTTTGAAATACGAAAGCGCGACAGATTTCCCCTCATCGGTATCGAACAATTGATGTTGAAAGTGTTGGACTCCAAAATCGTTGACAATGTACAGTGCATCAGCCAGTTGGATTTGGGCCAGTTGCTCCGGCGATCTTTCTACTTCTTGTAATTCAATGCCATATTTACGGGCCAACCATCGCAGGGCTTCCAGGTAGGTGAGGCTTTCGTGTTCTCTGAGAAAAGTGACCGCATCGCCGCCTTTGCCACAACCGAAGCACTTAAAAATATTGCGTACGGGGTTGACATTGAACGATGGTGTGCGCTCGCCGTGGAATGGGCAAAGCCCGATGAGGTTGACCCCCCGTCGTTTGAGGGATACAAATTCTCCGACCACGTCTTCGATACGTGCTGCGTCAATGATATCCTGAACTTGCTTGGGTGGGATCATATTGACAAAGGTAAGCAGTGATGTGGATCAGTGCTGTTGAATTTTCTAAGCGGTAGGAAGTATCATTTTAGGACTGCGCGGCCAACAGATACAGTACCGCCATCCGGACGGCAACACCATTTTCAACCTGATCAAGGATAATATTGTGTGGACTGTCTGCGGCATCAGAGGAGAGTTCCACCCCACGGTTGATGGGGCCTGGGTGCATGAGTACGATGGGGCGATCCAACTCGTCGAGCATTTGGCGCGTAATACCAAAATATTGGTGGTACTCCCGGAGGCTGGGGAAGTATTTTATGTCTTGGCGTTCGAGCTGAATGCGGAGGACATTGGCGACATCGCACCAGCGCAGGGTGTCCCGTACATCGTGGCTGACCTCCACCCCGAGGGCGGCGTAGTGTTTGGGAATCAAGGTTGGAGGGCCACAAACACGCACCTTAGCGCCTAGTTTTTGCAGGCAGAACACATTGCTGAGGGCCACGCGGCTGTGGAGAATATCGCCGATGATGGCAATTTTTTTGCCGGCGACATCGCCGAGTTTTTCGCGGATGGAGAAGGCATCGAGCAGGGCCTGGGTGGGGTGCTCGTGGGTGCCATCGCCGGCGTTGACGATGTTGGCAGGGATTCGGGAGGCCAGGTACACACAGGCGCCGGGCGCCGGGTGTCGCATCACCACCATATCGACCTTCATGGCCAGAATATTGTTTACCGTATCGAGCAGCGTTTCGCCCTTGCTGACACTACTACTGCTGGCGGTAAAATTGACGATATCGGCGCTCAAACGCCTTTCGGCCAATTCAAAAGACACACGGGTACGGGTGCTGCTTTCAAAGAACAAGTTAGCGACCGTCACATCGCGCAGACTTGGCACTTTTTTGATGGGTCGGTTGATGACTTCTTTGAAATTGTCAGCGGTTTCGAAGATGCTTTGTATATCATCTTCCGTAATGTCCTTGATGCCGATGAGGTGTCGCGTGGAGAATTGTTTCACGGCGCAAATTTAATGATTCTTTGTCGTAAGTACATGGGTAGTTACGCTTTGTCAATGCCGGTATTTTTTACCCACGGGTGATGGTGAACCCGGCGGATAAATAAGATAAGAGGTCCGACTAGCGTAGTTGAGCGGCGGTACGGTAAATGACCGTTGCGGTTACCTGTCCCACTTTTCGGAGTACATCGCTGTCGATAATGCTGAGGTTATCAAAGTGCGTGTGGTGGTGATCACCGAACATAGGGGGTGTTTTGGGCATACCAATGATATCGACAGTAGGGATATTGGTACCGCGCATCACGAAGAAATGATCGTCCGTAATTTGGCCGGCGGGCGTATTTACAAACAAATCATCGAACCCTAATTCCGCCGCAACAGCCCATATTTTATTCACAATTTCAGGTGCTTTTATCATGGAATAGCCTTCTCTTGGAAATTTGGCGCCACTGGCCCCTACCATGTCAAATAAAATTCCAAAACGCGCTTTATACCCTGGTTTATGTAGGTTTTGGGACCAGTATTGTGAACCGAGACACCAAGTTTCTGTCGTATTTTCGAGGTTTTGGGCCATGATGGAAGCGCCACTTGAGGATGTGCGCTCATCGCCCAGATCTTCAGCATCGAAGCAAATAAAATCTACGCCATATTCCACGGGGTTTTGCTGCAATATTCTGGCTACTTCAAGCATAACCCCCACCCCACTGGCGCCGTCGTCGGCGCCAAGAATGGGTTTGTCTTGGTCTTTGGTGTCCTTATCGGCTACGTGGCGGCTATCCCAGTGTGCGCAAAGCAAAATTCTATTGGGCAGTTCGGGTTTGTATTGTCCGATGATGTTAACGGCATCGAGGGTACCAAAATAGGCCTTGGCTTTAAAAGGTTGCTCTATGACGGTGAGTCCATTTTTTTTGAAGGCCTGTACCAGCCAAGCTGCGCAGGATTTGTGGGCGGGTGATCCCGGGACGCGAGGACCAAAATCTACCTGTTTTTTCACATGGGCAAAGGCAGAATCTCCGCTAAATACGGGCACAAATACCGTGTTCGTTGACAAGGCAGGTGTTACGGGAGTGTCTTTTTTAGGGAGGATCTTGGGTAAAGCCATCACCAAAATTGAAAGTACGAAAATAGCAATTAGCCCGTAGGCCATTTTTTGACGAAGACTACTTTTTGACATTGTTGAAAACGGTTATGATGCTCAGTTGTTTTACAAAAAATTACTTCTGCGCTTTAGAAATCAGCCAGAGCGCAATGGCGGCAAAGATCAGATTTGGAATCCACATTCCCAGCAACACCGGTACTGTGCCGCTGGTGGCAAAGGAGGCGGCAAACTTGGAGAGCAGGATAAAAACGGCCCCAATGCCAATCCCCAGTGCCAAGTGGAAGCCCATGCCACCCCGCACCTTTCTTCCCGCAACCGACAACCCGATAATCGTGAGGATAATATTTGTCACGGCATCTGCGGTTCGGCGATCTTTTTCTATGGCGTAGCTGCGGGCATTGGGCAGCCCACGATCTCGGTCACGCTGAATGACCTCCTGCAATTGAGGGGTTGTCATCTCTTGGTTCTGGTTGTTAAAATACACAAAATCCTGTGGCGAAATATTGATGGCGGAATCAATGGGTATCGTAGAGCGGGTGTAGGTTTCCTTCAACCCGTCAAAAGTACGCACCGACCATTGAGATAGTTGCCAACGACCCGGGTCCTCTTTCCACGTGGCATTTTCAGCCTCCAAAATAC
This sequence comes from Saprospiraceae bacterium, assembly GCA_044378705.1. GTDB lineage: Bacteria > Bacteroidota > Bacteroidia > Chitinophagales > Saprospiraceae > M3007. Next base: position 4,682 of record JBIPOY010000028.1, on the reverse strand, counting down.
TGAATATTCTGTTGCCGGAAAATTTTTCTACCCGCAATCCGGTGATTGTTTTGTTGGTTTTGTTGTACCCTTTTACGTGTACTTTTATGTCGGGCGCCGTAAGAAAATGTGCATTTGAGGTTCTGCCTTTGTCTTGGTCGGTCCACACATACGTATGTTCAAACCACAATTTCCACGTATTAAAAATCGGTGCAATAAAATGGTTGATAGACAAATGAAAAATAGCGATGACTGATCCTGCTATCAGGTAAGGCCTGAGCAGACGCCTGAAACTAATTCCGGCATTGAATACCGCCAGTATTTCGGCGTTGAAAGCCAGCCGAGAGGTAAAAAAGACCACCCCCACGAGGGTGTACATCGGCATCAACAGGGAGGTCATTTGAAACATGAAGCCCACGTAATACGCCAGAATGTCTTTTTTGGTACAGGGCTTCTCGATGATGGCTTGCACCTTGTCGCTAAAATCAATGGCGCAAGAGATCATCGTGAAGATGAGCATCGAAAAAAACACCGTCGAGAGAAATTTCTTGATGATGTATACGTCCAGAATTTTTAGTTTCATCTGCATGTTTAACCGACAAGGCACTGGAAAAACGCGGCAATCCAGTTGCTACCTTTCCCCTTTTTACCAATACATGTCACTACTTAGTTGGTTGCGTCTCAGACTAAAAAGTGGAAATTTTGGACCAGACGAAGCGGTTTTTTTGACCGAAGCAACACTACAGCCAAAAAAATGCGTCTTTTGGAGCCAGACTACTCGCCACCTATTTTATAACAAAAAACGCAAGGTACGGGTTTCTGTCGTGGTGTTGTTTTTTTGTACAAGCGAGAGAATACCCTGACCCGATCAACGCATTGCTTCGACTTTACACCTGCAACCACTTCCTGTCTGTCTTTTAACCATCCATCCGCCGTCACTTCCTTTTTTCTACATCCGCCCACTCAAAACCCGAGTATTTTTCGTATTTTTGTTGTCGAAAAATCATTCGAACTTGCACTCTTAGTTGTAGAACAACCCTTTTAAATATTTATTACTTTCCGTAACCCGTTGTCACCTCCTAATGCGGGATCATGAGAAGGTTCGTTTGGGTTTTTTTGTCCTAAACGAAGCCCTTTTGCTCAATTTCTCGCACCATTGGGGGTGCTACACAATGACAAAACAACATTCTTTCTATGCAAAAACTGCTATTTCTGTCGCTAATCACCCTTTTCTCTTGCAGTCAAAACGCCCAAACGCAAAACGTACTGGATGCCGAAAAAACCGAAAACATGCTTAAATCAGACGGCTCTGTCCAATTGGTGGATGTGCGAACGCCTTCTGAATGGCAGCAAACAGGGGTGATCGAAGGTGCAAAACGCATCAATTTTAATGGCGCTGATTTTCAGGAACAAATTGCTCTATTGGACAAAAACAAACCCGTCATCGTGTATTGCGCAGCAGGTGGTCGAAGCCCTAAAGCTGCTTCCATGATGATCAAAATGGGGTTTAATAAAGTGTATAATTATTCCGGTGGCATGAACGACTGGAAAGCAAAAGGTAAAAAAACGGTGCAATAATTCATGGGTTTCTACTATTACGGTGCTGTATGGCTCTTGATAGGTTGTGTGGTGATAGGCTTGTGTTTTGCGGGCAATCGTATTGCCATTTTTGGTAAAAAACTGTCTGAGAACCCGGCGATACCCAGCGGAGACCAACGTCAGATGTATGTATTGGGCGCAGCGCAGCGGATGTTATTTGCTTTTATCGCTGTTTTTATTGCCGGCGGGCTGGCTACCTTATATCTGCATTATACGACGGAGCAACAAGCGTTGGTTACCACACGCAACAACTTTTGGCCTGTTTTTGACAAACAAAAGATCTGGAGCGCTCCCAATGCTTATCTCGCAGAAACCGATGCTGATGCCAAACGCATCGCATACGGGCGTGATCTGATTGTCCATACTCAGGACTACTTTGGAACAAACGGTTTGGTTCGGCCCAACTCGATCAATGGCATGAACTGCCAAAACTGCCACCTCGACGCTGGTAGCAAGCCTTTTGGCAACAACTACTTTGCCGTTGAGAGTACGTATCCACAGATGCGGGCTCGCTCCGGGGCGCTTGAAACCATCGCAAAACGGGTAAATGACTGTTTCCAACGCAGCCTCAATGGGCAGCCCATTGACTCCAATAGCTGTGAAATGGTTGCCATCAAATCGTATATGCGTTGGTTGGGCACTGGTGTTCCCAAGGGTGCAAAACCAAAAGGAGCGGGCTTGGTGGACGTACCCCTGCTCAACAGAGCGGCAGACCCTTTGTTGGGGGAAAAAATATACCGCGCAAAGTGTGCCTCCTGCCACGGAACCAATGGCGAGGGTCTTACCATGCCAGACAGCCCTCGGAAGTACCCCCCGCTTTGGGGCAACGAGAGCTACAATGAAGGCGCCGGACTTTTCCGACTGTCGCGCTTTGCCGGTTATGTAAAAGCAAATATGCCTTTCGGTGCCACCTACGAAAATCCGCAATTGCGCGACGACGAAGCTTGGGATGTGGCGGCATTTGTGAACACACAACCCCGACCCAAGCACCCGTTTCTGGATACCGATTGGCCAAAAATAGAAAAAAAACCTTTCGATCACCCTTTTGGCCCCTTCGCCGATACTTTCCCGGAATTTCAACACAAGTACGGCCCCTTCGAGCCTATCATCGCATTTCAAGTCTCTCAGCAGAAAAAATAGCAACATCCGTCTTATGGAGCAGCACAATGACCCTCCCATCTCCGGCTCCGGCCGCCGAAAATTCCTTCGCAACGCCCTACTTACCGGACTAGGCGCAGGAATAACACCCGTGGCGTTGCAAGGCAACAACACCCCGGCTCCGGCAATAGAAAATCAGGCATCACCCGCAGATGCGATTCCAACCCAAGAAACATCCTGTACCATCACGCTCCTTCAAACCACCGATGTACACTGTCAAATACACCCTCACGACGAACTGTTTTGGGAAAACAACCAGGCTGTTTTTCGCAAAACCGCCGGATATGCCCACCTGGCAACCCTGTTTGAACATACACGCAAACACAACCCCAACACCTTTGTCATCGATACCGGTGACATGTTTCAAGGCAGCGAACTATCGGTAAAAACAACAGGAAAAGCGATCACCCCCATCCTGAATGCCTTGGGCTATGACCTCTATTTACCGGGCAACTGGGAGGTTGTGTACTACAAAAAAGCGATGCAAACCTTGCTGGGGGGGCTTCATGCGCCAAAAGTATGCGCCAATATGTACCACGATGCCGGGGAAGGTAAAAAAGGGGAGCTCATTTTTCCACCCTATTATACGTGGTCTCGATTGGGCATAAAAATTGGTTTCCTAGGCTATACAGACCCTTTGGTCCCCTTGCGCCAATCCCCCAACTATTCCAAAGGTATCCTCTATTCCAAACCGGAAGAAAACCTCGCCTATTACGTCAATCTCATGCGGGAACAGGAACAATGTGACCTGGTCATCCTGTTGGCGCACTTAGGACTGTCGCAGCAAATTGCCTTGGCCAATATGCCCGAATGTGCAGGCGTAGATTATATTTTCGGCGGTGACACCCACGAGCGCGTACGCGAACCCATTGTTTGCCAATACGCCAAAGTCGTTGAGCCCGGCGCCTTCGGTTCTTTTGTCGGAAAGCTCGACTTAACGGTGAAAGACGGAAAAATTACCCATCAACACTACGAACTCCTAGAAGTTGACCCCAAAAAATACAAGGCAAACAAAGAAATATCCGGGCTCCTAGAAAAAATAGAAGCACCTTATACCGCAGAGATTGGAAAAATAGTGGGCTACAGCAAAGTGCCCCTCTACCGCTACTTCGTGGTGGAAAACACCATTGATACGCTCATCCTAGACGCCCTTGCCTGGAAAGTCGGAACCGATATTGCACTGTCCAATGGCTTCCGATTTTGCCCACCCCGCAGTACCCCCGATGGTACGGGCAATATTCCCATCACCGAGGGCTACCTGTTTGACATGCTTCCGGTGGATGCCACCGTACGTACGGCAAAAGTGACCGGTGCACAACTCTTGACCTGGCTCGAAAAAGAACTGAACAACGTATTCGCCAAAGATGCAGCCAAGCGCTTTGGCGGTTGGTTGGTGAAATTTAAGGGAATGGAAGTAGCCTTTCATGCGTTCGGAGAGCAGGGGAAGCGGGTACAATCGGTCACCGTCGGCGGCCAACCACTCGAACCCACGCGCACCTACTCCGCCTGCGCGTGTGAGCGCGACGGCGACCCGGAAACAATGCTTTGCCGGATCCCCAATGTGACCGAAGGCAAAAACATGCCCTTCACCCTGCACCACGTATTGAAGGAATATTTATCGAAATACTCGCCCGTTACGCCTTTGCCGCACGGTGCCGCCCACATCCTCGATGCGCCGGCGAGTTTATTGACCCAAGTGAGCGGGGTAGCCTATAACTTTCGTTAACTGACTATCAAACAGACAACATCATGGAATCCTATTGGCAAACATTCAATCAAAGCTTCACCGGCTATGCCACTTATCTGGCCAACGAAGTATTAAATCCGCATTGGGGCAATTATTTTTACTGGCTCATTGCCATTTCCCTATTGGTGTACGCCCTGGAGCTGTTGTTCCCCTGGAGAAAAAACCAAGCCACCATCCGGGAAGATTTTTGGCTCGACAC
>JBIPOY010000259.1:0-5065 GCA_044378705.1 Saprospiraceae bacterium | reverse complement strand
TCGGTGAACATGGCGCCTACGTTGAAAGGGAATGGGATGTGAAACTCAAAATTCCAAGTCACATTGGTTTTTTGTTCGTCACCCACGATTATGAACGAGGTGGGTACCGTCGATTTGAAAGGTTTGATTAAATCCAGGGTGATGTCAATACGGTCCGGCGAAATTTTTGTGATGGTTTCCTTCCCTTTTCCCACATCGTTGTTTCCATCCCAGGCATACGTAGAACCTACAATGCCGTCGATATCGGAATATTCGAGCTTGATGTTGGGATCCAGTTGGCTCCAAGGAGACCAGTCATGAAAATTTTTAAACAGCAGCAATTGATCATAGACCATAGATTTGGGTGCATCAATGGCGACAGAACGTTCGATGTGGTAGTTGCTTTTTGCAAAAACACCCAGACCACCAATCAGTGCTGCGAGCCCCACTAAGATGTAAATAATAATTTTCAGTGCTTTCATACAAGGTATATTTGAGTGGATGTTTAAAAGAAACGGTTGAAAGATGGTTGGTTGTGGGCAGAATGAAGGCGGATGATTTAGAACAATGCCAATGGTTCTTCGGCGGGGAGCAATTGAAACGTTTGGCGATGCCAACGGCTGGCGCCGTACAACCGAATGGCGGAACGGTGCGCCTTGGTGGGGTAACCTTTGTTGGCAGACCAGCCATATTCCGGGTATTCATGGTGCAACCGGAGCATGGCTTCATCGCGCCAAGTTTTGGCCAACACCGATGCCGCGGCAATGGATGCATACTTTCCATCGCCTTTCACGATGCAAAGATGCGGTGTTTCAGGATAAGGATAAAATCTGTTGCCGTCAATGAGCAAGAATTCAGGTTTCAGGGTAAGCTGGTCCAAGGCCCGGTGCATCGCCAGAAACGATGCTTTTAAGATGTTGATTTGGTCTATTTCTGCGGCGCTTACTTCGGCTACCGCCCAAGACAGGGCTTCTGCTTCAATCACAGTTCTTAGTATATTCCGCTGATTTTCAGAAAGTTGTTTTGAATCATTGAGCAATGGGTGCACAAAGTTGTTGGGAAGAATGACGGCTGCTGCAAATACCGGTCCTGCCAGACAACCACGGCCAGCTTCATCGCAGCCGGCTTCCAGGAGACTCTGATTGTGAAATGGGCTCAGGGGCATTTTTTTTTATTTCAAGTGCAAAGGTAGCGAAGAAGTTTGCGTTCTTGCGAGTCGGGCAACCAGTTTGGGCTGTGCTGCGCCATCCGATGGTTGGTGTTGTTGATTTGTGTTGGCCGTTGCGTATGGGAAGGCCACGCAAATAGCGTTGAACCCCCATGAACTTGGTGGGCTGTTATAAAACCTGTAATACCGATCAAAAAATTTCGTACATGAAAATTACAACGAACACTATTCGACATATTTTGAAAACACAACACCAACCCTTCGCGATCCTACTCTTTGTAAAAAATTTTTCAAATCCAAGCTACGCCCCCTTGGGCCGGCCCATCACCTTGGAACAACAATGGTACAGCATGGGTACGTTGGCAAAGGAGGTAACGCGCCGGAAGGGCATTGGGATGTTTTTTATGAAAATGATCGGTGTACTGCCTGATCTGCTCCGGAATCGGAAACGGGTGGCATATTTATCCATTTTTTGGGTGATGTTGATGGGAACAAGTGTATTTGGTCAGGCCGACACAGCGCAGTTGCCCTTACTGGCCATTGGCTCCTGGCAGCAACATCTGCCATGGCAGCGAACCACGTATGTAACTCAAAGCGATACGAAGGTGTATTTTGCAACAGAATGGGCCGTTGCTGAAATTGACAAAGCAGACCGCACGGTAAATTTTATCACGAAAGTAGAGGGGTTGAGTGATGTTGGCATCCGTTTGATTCGGTACAACAATGCGGTTGGAGCGCTGATTATTTCCTATACCAACAGCAATCTTGACCTCTATTTTCCGGCAGACGGTTCGGTGATAAACCTGCCATTTATCCAAAAAAACAGCAACATTATAGGCGACAAAAAGATATACGATCTGTTTTTCGATGGTAATATTGTGTATTTTGCTTGTGGGTTTGGGGTATTAAAATTTGATGTAGCACGAGCGGAAGCGGAGTACACCGTATTTACGAATGTTCCTGTTCGTGCGGTATCTGTATATGGTGGGTATTTATGGGCCGCCACAGAAGACGGGCTTTTCAGGCTTCCGGAGAACGATGAAAACCCTGCTGATTTTAGTCGCTGGAATTCGGTGGGCGTCGGGGAGGGTTTTCCCGCGGGGGAGTTGGTGAGCGCCTTATCGGTGTGGAATGGTGGCTTGATGTTGGGGGTTGGCGACAAGCTTATGCGATTTGATGGCGATAGTTTCAGTGAAATTGCGGTTAAGTCGAATTTTTCAGTAAAGTACCTAACGGCAGAAAGTCAAGGGCTGATGATTGGTTGGTCCAATGAAAATACATTTGGCATCGGCACGGTGGAATACCTAGAGGAGAGTGGTACGCGCTACGAAATACAAGGGCCATGTGTTGCCGAATATCCTTTGTATGGTCTTGAAGTTGGTGCGAAGAAATTCTGGTTTGCCGATCAGAACGATGGCTTTAGATACTATGACCATACCCTCGGGGTGTGTGATAAGTTTGCGTTTAATTCGCCTTTTCGCCATATCACCACAGATATTTCGATTGCCAACGACAAAGTGTACCTGGCTACCCCCGGGGTTCAATCGAACCTTTCTCCGATATATGAATTCCGTTCGGGTGTTTATATATTTGAAAACAACACCTGGCGTCGTTTTTCCGGCGACACCAATCCTGAAATTAAGACCCTTGATTGTGATAAAGACATGTGGCGCGTGGTGGCTCACCCAACCGATGCCGACAAATTTTATGTGGGTAGTTTTGTGGGGGGGCTTGTGGAAGCCACGTCGCCCGGAGCCACGGCACAGTGTTACACCAAAAGCAACTCAATATTACAGAATGCCGGTGCTGCCGGGGAAACCCGTACGGCCATCGGTGGTATGGCTTTCGACGACGAAGCCAACTTGTGGATCAGCAATTTTGGTGCAAAGGCGCCTATTGCTGTGTTAAAATCTGATGGAACGTGGCTGAATTTTCCGGCGGCTCCAGCCAACAATGTACTACAAGTAACGGTGGATCAAGCTGGTTACAAGTGGTTTGTACTGGCTTTCAACGCTGGGGTCATGGTGTTTGACAGTGGCGCCGACGTTGACGACCCAACCGACGATCGTTACAAAATAATCACTACTGCCAACAGCGTACTGCCCACCAATACCATCAACTGTATCACCTTGGATCTTGATGGAGACGTGTGGGTAGGTACCCAACAGGGTGTGGTGAGTTTTGAATGTGGCAGTAACGTATTTGCGACCGACAACCCCTGTCTTGGGCGTCGCCGCATTGTAAATGTGGATGGTTTTAATGGCTATCTTTTGGAAACTGAAGATGTCAGAACCATCGCGGTGGATGGAGCCAACCGAAAGTGGTTTGGTACCTCCAATGGTGTTTTTGTTCAATCGCCGGATGGGCTTACACAAGTTGCGCGTTATACCAACACCAACAGTCCCTTGTTTGACAACGCGATCACAGACATCGCCATCAACGCCAAGAGTGGAGAGGTGTGGATAGGCACAGAGAAGGGGGTTTTATCGTTGCGGGCAGAAGCCACAGAAGGCGGTAGCGTCAATAAAACCACGGCCTACGCTTATCCGAATCCGGTGCCGCCCGGCTATGATGGGGTTATCGCCATTCAGGGGTTGGCCAGAGATGCCAACGTAAAAATCACGGATGTGGCCGGCCATTTGGTGTATGAGGGTACCTCACTGGGTGGGCAGGCCGTGTGGGATGGTCGTGACTACTTGGGTAGGCGTGTTTCCTCCGGGGTATATCTTATTTATGCTACCAGTCAGGCAGCATTTGACCAGCCTGATGCGATCATAGTAAAGGTCGTTGTACTTCGTTGATGTGCTTAGACAGAATGGCTGTTGTGTTGACACGCCGGCAGCGGTAGGGTGTCTGCTCCAAAATGGCGTCTTTTTTATTTCCGGCGCGGCCACGTAACTATTTACGAAAATTCGTTAAAATCCAAACTTTTTTGTTTGTTCAAGCAATAATAGAACCTTCTCGATAGTTTTAACCTTGATTTTTATTTCACCGTCAATCAGCCCAATATTGGCTCAGCCTATGAAAGATACGCATACATATCCATCTTTGGTTCAGTTTTTATACCATGAAATGCCGGCAGGCGATGCGCTTGAAATGGCTCATTTAATTGAGAGAGATGAAGTACTCCACGCTGAATACAATGTGATGCGGACAGCAAAATCACAAATTCCAAAAGTCCAATTCAGCCCATCGCAAAAGTGCATCAACAATATCCTTCAGTACAGTGCAAAAACTGCATTGGAGCCTCAGTGTTGATGGCGTGCAGTACTCAAAAAAGTTAGCCCTCGTTCCATACTGTTTGGAGCGAGGGCTAATCATTTGAAGTAATTTGTTGGGTTCAGAAGCGCATCAGGCGTTGAGCATTTTCCAGATATCATCTTTTAGCCGCTGCAAATTCAGGTTGGTAAGAGCGGAGATAAAAATAACCGGAACCCCTTTGGGGAGGGTTGGTTTCAGCATCGCTTCCAGATCCTTGTCTATGAGGTCGCACTTGCTGATCGCCAGCATACGGGGTTTGTCTAGCAGATCGGGATTGAACTCTTCCAGTTCATTGACCAGGATTTGGTATTCGTCGCTTATTTTTCGGTCGGTGTCTGCGGGCACCATAAACAGCAGGATACTGTTGCGTTCGATGTGTCTCAGGAAACGGTGTCCAAGTCCACGGCCTTCGTGGGCGCCTTCAATGATGCCGGGAATATCGGCCATGATGAATGTTTGGTTTTCGCGTACTTTGACGATGCCGAGTTGCGGTACCAAGGTAGTGAAAGGGTAGTCGCCGATTTTCGGGTTGGCGGCGGTGATGGTGCTCAAGAGCGTGCTTTTGCCGGCGTTGGGGAAGCCAACCAGTCCAACATCGGCCAGCACTTTTAATTCCAGCACCACCCATTTTTCGATGCCTTCCTCACCGGGTTGTGC
>JBIPOY010000027.1:0-14711 GCA_044378705.1 Saprospiraceae bacterium | reverse complement strand
GGTTGTCATCGCTGACCATGTGACCATAGGAGCCCATACGCATGTTTGCGCCAATGCTTTTATCGGAGCGTACAGTGTGATTGGCGAAAATGTGACCATTGGCCCCGGCTCCTTGGTGGGGCCGGATGCTTTTTATTTTAAAAAACACCCGGATGGGTCATTTGAAAAATGGCGCTCCGGAGGTCGTGTGGTCATTGAAGACCAAGTTGACATCGGTGCCGGCTGTACTATCTCAAAAGGGGTGAGTGGAGATACGGTCATCGGCGCGGGTAGTAAATTAGACTGTCAGGTACACATCGGGCACGGTGTGGTGATAGGAAAAAACTGCCTGTTCGCAGCACAAGTAGGGATCGGCGGCAAAACAGTGGTAGAAGACAATGTTGTGATGTACGGACAAGTGGGTGTTGCTCAGGCGCTTCATATTGGAAAGGGTGCCGTTATCTCCGCTAAAAGTGGCGTTTCTAAATCGCTGGAAGGAGGAAAAGTCTATTTCGGTATCCCTGCGGATGAAGCCCGGGAAAAATTCAGAGAACTGGTGGCCCTGCGCCAATTGCCGGGGTGGCTAAAAAATAACGTAACGGGTTAGGTGGTCGCGTCGGAGACAAAAAAGTGGCCATTTTTTCCGAAATATTTGTTGCCTTCGTCGGCGTCATTCCCAAACAAACGGTGTGAAAGGGGCTGTAACAAACTCTCGGCGGCCATTAATACACCTTTTCGCCCTTATTCAGCCATATCCCCCATGCTGGGCTGTAGGCATGAACCCTATTCGTTGCCCCTATATCGTTCTCCACCACCAACCCCTCGTTTATCCACTCAAAAATACCGCCGTACAAGTTGGATACGTTGCTATAACCTGCCGCTAGCAGTTGTTCCGTGATTTTTTCACTTCTGTAGCCCACCGAACAGTACACGACAATGGGGCTGTTTTGTGGCAAAAACCTCCATTTCGCTGGGTCGAAATGATCAAAACCAACCGAAACAGCACCTTTTATATGGCTAATGGCAAATTCTTCGGGCTCGCGTGCATCGAGCAAAATGGTGTTCTCCGGGCGGATGGCCAATTGTTGAACCGTAATTTCCCGCACAGTGTGACGCAGGAGACCCTTCAGCATAAGGTGGTATGCATCCGTTTTTGCCTGCGCAAAACAACCAAAACACCCCAAACTAAAAATTATGGCAATAATAGACTTTTTTGAAGAGGAAAGCATACCCAAACGGGGGCTAGGGTCTTGTACAGAACAACGGTAAAAGCAACACCCGGCGCGACATAATAATATGTCGCGCCAAGTGCTATGTCCGAGGTGTAGGCGAGGGCCAAGGCAAGCGGATTAAAAAACAATCGCAGAAAGCAGTCGGCGAAAGTCATCGCACTAGTTAATATTGCAGTAAGTAAAAGAACAATTCAAAGGTAGGGTTATGGCCTGTTACCAACCTAGCCTTATTTACGGAACGGCGGAACAATCCAAGAAAACGGATGCTTTTACCGGGTTGTCTTCAGTGAAACAGTGCGGCAATACTCTTGTGTTCAACCGCATTGCGGATGGCACGAGCAAACAGACTGGCGGTGGACAAGACTTTTATTTTTGGGGTTAGCTGGTGCAACGGGATGGTATCACAGACAATGAGCTCCGAAAGCTGAGACTTTTCTATGTTGTCGTATGCTTTTCCGGACAGTACGGGGTGGGTACAAATAGCGCGAACGGATTTGGCACCCTTTTCCATCAGAGCATCCGCCGCCTTACACAGGGTTCCTGCCGTATCCACCAAGTCATCCACCAAAATAACATCGGCTCCCTTCACCTCACCAATCACAGTCATCGCAGCTACTTCGTTGGCTTTTGTGCGGTATTTGTCACAGATGACCAACTCACAGCCGAAATGTTTGGCATAAATTCTGGCACGCTTCACCCCCCCCACGTCGGGGCTGGCAAAAATGGTGCTGGAAAGGTCCTGACCGGCTAAATACGGAATGTAAATGGCCTCTGAACGAAGGTGATCCACCGGGATATCAAAGAAGCCCTGCACTTGGTCTGCGTGGAGGTCCATCGTCATAATACGGTCGGCTCCGGCGGCAGTAATGAGGTTTGCGACGAGTTTAGCGCTGATGGGTACCCGTGGTTTGTCTTTCCGATCCTGGCGTGCGTAGCCAAAATACGGCACAACAGCCGTGATATACCCCGCAGATGCGCGTTTGGCGGTATCAATCCAAAGCAATAGTTCCATGAGGTTCTCGTGGGGCTGACAAGTGCTTTGAATGAAAAAAGTATAGGCGCCACGGACACTTTCGTTGATGATGGTTTGCATTTCACCATCGCTGAAGCGAGACAGCGTGGTGTCACTCAACGTGGTATCGTAATGTTCGGCAATACTGGCAGAAAGCACTTTTGAGGCTGAGCAAGAGAAGAGTTTTACTTCTGGCACCTGAAAAAAGTTTATGAGTTAATGGAAAGGGTGGTTGTCGCTTTCATTGGAAGTCGCAAAGGTAGGAAAGACCCTGAACAGAAGGGCAGGCTTGCATGTTTACTACTTCGCTATTTTTGACATTTTTTGCTACAAAATATTTGAAAATCAGACATCGTGCTACCTTTGGCAGCCTGCATCCTTTAAAATGGATCAGCATTCCGCTTTTGGGCGTTTTTTTTTGTTTTTCATTCACAACGTAAGTGGTCGCATAAGGAAACAAAAAAGCAATCTTTTTTGCCAAATGAGGCGTTTTTTGTACTCCGTAGCAGCGCTACGGTCAGGAAATTCGCCCAAAACCGGCTAAAATTTGATCTTCTGGAGCCAGACAGCGTACCATTTATGTCATTGCGTTTCTATACTATTCACCCCACTCTTATTCCATCGCAACTACTTAGCGTCGTATCTGAGAAAAAAATAGGCCTTTTGGGGCCAGACAGCGTGCCACCTGCGTAGTTACATTCCATCCATTGTTCACCAAATTTTCGTCCGGCAAATGATCCGACAACAATTACATCTTCGCTTATTACTTTTAGTATGCACTGTAGCATGCTTTGCCAGCGGCATCCATGCCCAAAACAATCGAACTGCTCGAGAGCAAGCACTCGGTTTTCTCCAACAACAATACAGTCGTTTGGGCCTGACCCAACAAGACGTGGCAGACACCCGTATTACGGACGAATATGCTACAAAACACAACGGCGTAACCCATGTGTGGATACAACAACAACATCATGGCATCCCGGTCTTCAATGGCCTGATTGGATTAAACGTTACCCCGAATGGAAAAGTATTCCATGTTGGCCATCGCTTTATCAACGATTTACAGCGCAACGCAAATACAGCACTTCCCTCGCTCAATGCAGCAAAAGCCCTGGAAATGGCAATGGCAAACCTTGGTTTTACCGGTTTTCCGGCGCCTTCCTTGCGCACAAAAATCAACGAACAAAACTGGGTCTTTCAGGGTGGTTCTATCGCCAAAGGCGACATACCCGTGTCTGCCTGCTATGTAAAACAAGCCGATGGCACAGCCCGCTTGGCTTGGACGATGATCATTGATCAAGCCAATACGCCCGATCTGTGGAATATCCGTGTGGACGCCGTTACCGGGTTGGTCATCGATAAGATCAACCATACACAGTACTGTGATGCAGGTCAACCCCATGCAATGGGCGCTGTTTGTGCGGGCCATGCAACAAATGACGTCACTTTACCGATCGCCCCAACCGCAACGACGTCTGATTTATTGGTAGACGAACGCTACAATGTGTTCACCTTGCCGGTAGAAAGCCCTACACATGGCGTACGTTCTGTGGTAACCAACCCGAACGATGCAAATGCCTCTCCTTATGGCTGGCTGGATACCAACGGGGCAGCAGGGGCAGAATTCACGTACACCCGCGGCAACAATGTATGGGCTTTTGATGACAGTGTGGGCGATGATGCGCCCGCGCCCGGTGAATCTGCCGACGGCGGCGCGACGCTCAACTTTGATTTTCCCTATGACCCCAATGCGGAACCGTCAGAAAACTCTTTGGCGGCTATCACCAACCTGTTTTATATGAACAATAAAATGCACGACATCACCTATCGCTATGGTTTTGATGAAAATGCAGGGAATTTTCAGACCAACAATTACGGAAATGGTGGCAATGGAACCGACGCGGTACTGGCGCAGGCACTCGACGGTGGCGGTACCAACAATGCCAATTTCAGTACCCCGGGCGATGGCTCTCCCGGCCGTATGCAAATGTATGTTTGGGATATCACGGGTGGTGGTATTGTGAAGGTTAATGGACCCGGTGTGGTTACAGGCACCTATTTTGGTGGACAAGGTGGCTGGGGTGGCGCCATCACCACAACGCCGCTTACAGCTGAGGTGGTTGTGATCAACAATGACATCGAACCGACCGTCGGCTGTGAGCCTCCCTCCAACGATCTCACCGGAAAAATCGTTATGATTGACCGTGGAGAATGTGAATTTGGATTCAAGGCCCTTACGGCAGAGCAGGCAGGCGCAGTAGGTTGTATTATATGTGACCACGAAGCACCTCCCAAAACAGGTTTTGGCGCCGGGGCAGTGGGTGGCCAAGTGACCATTCCGACCGTTTGGATGAAAAAAGCCGATTGTGCTTTGTTGCGCCAGTATGCAGGAATAGGATTGAACATTTCTCTTGTTCAGCCCTCCACAGGTGGTGGCCCAGCCAATGTGGATGGTGATTTTGACAATGGAATCATCTCGCATGAATATGGTCACGGTGTGTCGAACAGGCTCACGGGCGGACCCAGCAATTCCGGCTGTTTGGGCAATGCTGAACAAATGGGCGAAGGATGGAGTGACTTTTTCTCCCTCGTCACCACGGTGCGTCCCGGTGACTCGGGCCCTACAAAAAGGGGCGTAGGTACGTTCGTGTTTCGCCAGTCTCCGGATGCCAACGGCATCCGTCGCTACCCTTATTCTACCGACATGGGTGTTAATCCACTGACCTTCTCGGCGGTGGCAGAAAACCCGGAAGTACACGCATTGGGTGAAATTTGGACCGCTATGACCTGGGATTTGTATTGGGCGATGGTTGAAAAATATGGTTTCGATGCCGATATCAACAACGTCAACAGCGGAAACGCCCGTGCCCTTCAATTGGTCATGGATGGAATGAAATTTCAACCCTGTAGTCCCGGCTTTCAAGATGGCCGGGATGCGATCATCCTCGCTGACTTGATCAATTATGATGGTGTTGATACCTGCCTGATCTCCAGTGTGTTCGCTCGCAGGGGGTTGGGTTACCTCGCCAGCCAAGAAGACCCAACCGTTGCCACGGATGGCATTGAGAATTTCGATGCCATTCCTACTTGTGTAAAAACGTTGAAAATCGAAAAAATAACCACGACCCCCATCCTCGAGCCGGGCGATAATGCTGCATTTGTGCTGACCATTACCAACCACAAAGGAGAAGACGCGCCCAACGTGGTGGTAACCGACCAATTGCCCACGGGTTTGACATTCGTTTCCGCCTCCAATGGGGGGTTTGTTTCCGGTAATTTGGTTGTCTGGAATTTAGGAACAGTGACAGACGGACAGGTTTTGACCCTTACATATTCGGCAAAATCAGACGTTAATGTAGGTTCACACCGTTTGTTCCGCGATCTTATGGAAACAGAAGACAACTGGTATTCTTTGTCAAACAATTCCGACAACATCGAATTGTTTGAACTTCAAAGCAATGATGTACACTCCGGTACCGCCGCTTGGAAGGCCAACGAATCGGCCACATTGAAAACAGACTTTGTGCTGGAGACAACCCAGACGGTTACCATAGCAGGAGCCAATCCTATTCTTCGTTTTTGGCACAAATACGATACAGAGCCGAGTGGCGATGCCGGTTTCTTGGAATTCCTAGATGTAGATGCTCCCAACTTGGTGTGGAGACGTGTTACGAACGAAGTCACGTTCAGGGATGGTTATGACCGAAAAGTGTCTTACGGCACTTTTGCCCTTCCAAACCACTATGGTTTTTCAGGAAATTCAGGCGGATGGAAGCAGTCGTATTTCGATATGAGCGCCTTCGCAGGAAAAAACATCGCATTCCGATTCCGATTTGGAACAGACGACAATACGGCACCCGCCAACGGTAATTGGATTGTAGATGAAGTGGAGGTAATGGATATGCTGAACTATGATACAGAAGCTTGCGTAACTTCAGGATCGGAGCAAGCGTGTGACCGCGCACCGCAGCGCGGGGTCATTGTCAATCCGGCAACAACGGCTACCCATGAGCCGGCAGCTGTGTCATTGCCAATGCTTGTACAGCCAAACCCGGCCAGTGATCTCGTACACGTCAGTGTGGGTCAAAAAATAGACGGTCAGGTTCAATGGTCGCTCATCGGTTCTGATGGCCGAGTCGCCATGCGCAAAATTATCAACGGGCTTGCAACCGGCCAGGTGGTAACACTAGACGTCCAGCATCTTCCTGCCGGATTGTATATGTTGCAATTGGAAAGTGCTTCCTTCAGGAGCAACGCCAAGGTTGTGATCCGCTAAAGTGGTAAATATGGACAACAGAAGAGCCATCACGTGCAAACGTGATGGCTCTTCCAATTTCTAAGCGGCATCAAACCGCTGCTCAAGCATCCAACCTTATTTCGTCGTCGTTGCCATCAAAAAAGCGGTAACTAGAAAGGTGATACTCCGCATCAGGAACAATTTTAATCCATTTATTGAATTTCAAGAACCAGTTCCAGCGTCGGTTGAAGATACCTTTGGTGAGAAAAGCTTCCAGATACGGATGCGTTTTCAATGTGAGGGGTGCTCGTGGGCGGGATTGCATGATAGATTCCAAATCACGTTCGATATCGTCGGTCAGTAAAATCGTCGGATTTACTTGCCCGGTACCATTGCAAGTAGGGCACAATTCTGCCGTATTGACAATAATTTCAGGTCTTGCACGCTCACGGGTAATTTGCATCAGGCCGAATTTTGACAAAGGCAAGATGGTGTGTTGTGAACGATCTTTCCGCATAAAATCCTCCATGGCTTTGGCGATTTGCCGTCGGTGCTCCTGATTTTTCATATCAATGAAATCAACAACAATCAAGCCGCCAATATCCCGCAACCTAATTTGTCGGGCAATTTCTTCAGCGGCTTCCAAATTTACACCAAAGATGGTTTGATCGACATCTGCAGAGCTCATTTTATGGCCGCTGTTAACGTCAATAACGTGCATGGCCTCGGTTTTCTCGATGATGAGATAGGCGCCGCTGCTCATGGTAGCCGTTTTCCCGAAAGATGCTTTTACCTGCCGTGTAATACCGTGTGCTTCAAAAATTGGTTTGCTGCCGGTGTACATTTGTACGATGCCGACTTGTTCAGGACTGATATTCTGTAAGTAAGCGCGGACATCTGTGTACATGTCCTTATCATTGACCACCACCCTGCTGAAGCTGTCTGTCAGGAGGTCGCGGAGAACGCTACCTGTTTTGTCCAGTTCGCTGAGCAGTTTGGCAGGCGGGGTTTCTGTTTTCAATTGTTTAAAAACATCCTCCCATTTGCCCAACAAGTGGATTAATTCCTCGTGCAATTCTTGCACCTTACGACCTTCGGCGGCTGTCCGAATGATGATGCCAAAGTTTTTGGGTTTGATGCTTTCGGCCAGGGTATGAAGGCGTTTCCGTTCTTCTGCGCTGTTGATTTTTTTGGATACAGATACGCTGTCTGAAAATGGCGTAATGACCATATAACGACCGGGCAACGTCACTTCACAAGAGAGACGTGGGCCTTTGGTAGAGATTGGTTCCTTTAAAATTTGCACCAAAATAGGCCACCGCTTGTTGAGCACCTGGTCAATTTTACCTGTTTTGACAATGTCTTCATCGTACTTGAAGTTGTCTAACTTGTGCGTGTTGATACTACCGTTGATGACACCATTGGACCATTTGACAAGAGATCGAAGTTTTGGTCCTAAATCTGTATAGTGTAGAAAAGCATCTTTTCGGTGGCCAATGTCTACAAAGGAGGCATTAAGACCGGGCATCATTTTTCGGATTTTGCCGATAAAAATATCACCTACGGTAAAATTATTGTTGGTTTGCTGGTGGTGTAGTTCGGCCAGTTTCCCTCCTTCAATGAGGGCAAGTTCAACGCCGGTATCGGTGGCGTTGATGATAAGTTCTTTATCCACGTGGGTATGAGTGTGTTTTGCAACAAGCACAAACGTCTGGTTGGCAAAAAAAATGGGCCCATCCTTTCCCACCGGAGGTGATGAAATAGGACTGGCCTGCGACAGGATAGATAAGACATTGCACCGCCGACATCATGGTAAAGACGACTGTTGTAGCCTGCTGAGGATCGGGAAGGGCAGAGATGTATTGGCAAGGAAGGCTGATACGGCACTGCATGGGAAGACAGTATCGCAGCGAGAGTAGGTTGAGGGCACAAAAATTTTATGCTTGCCAAATGTTGACTGCCACCTTTTCAGAGGAGGCTTCAATGGTCATCGTTACACCGATAAGAGCGAAAAACTTTCCGGGAGCAACAAGGCTTCCGGAAAGTTTCGCAGTTTTCGACGATTGCATTAGTCGAGAACCCTGGCACATTATTGACAGAACGCCAAGTGCCTATGGGTCAATGATTAACGCTTCTTCTTATGACGATTTTTTCTTAAGCGTTTCTTCCGCTTGTGGGTGGCAATTTTGTGTCTTTTACGTTTTTTTCCGCAAGGCATAGCAGCGCTGAAAGTTATTGAGTTATGAGTAATAAGTTTTACTGACCCTTACAAAGGGCGGAAAACTCGGTTGATTTATCGGTATTCCCCAAACCTTCGTAGGCGCGAGCCAAAAGGCAAGGAGTATTTGAATTTTTTTTATCGAGGCTCCACGATTTTTCAAAACGATCCACAGCCCTTTGCCATTGACCGGTCTTAATTGCCAACCTGCCCAACGCATTGTAAACAGATGGGCTTGCCGGGTATTTCTTTTCCAAATCACGCAGCGCCAAAACAGCTTTCATCGGATTCTCTTTGGGTGGGTTTTCTGCCCACACCAAGGCTTGGTTTACCTGATGCTCCACTTTATCCGGGGACAAAGATGCAGCTTTTTCAAATGCTATCACAGCATGTGTGGCACAATATTCACGAATGACAGGATCTTGTGATGAAACAAGGCCTGTATAAAAAGTACCGCCGGCCACTGACCACGACGAATCGGAGTTTTCAAGGGCTGCTACAACTTCGGCATAGTCCCCAGCTACCGGTATTTGTTTTGACTGATACCAAAAAGCAGAAATCTGCTTCAAAATCAATGTTTTATCGGCGGTATTAACCGCCAAACTGAGCTTTTTTTCCAACTCAGTCAAGGTTGTTGCGTCTGATTGGGACAATGCAGACTTTGCATTTTGCAATAATTGGTCGGCATTTGTCTGTTGACCTTCTACTGAAGGGGATGTTTTTGGGTTAATATGCTTGGTATCAAAGCCAAAATATAAGGCTAGAAACAAGGCTGATGCAGCCATAATTGCCAAAATCTGCGCTTTATTCATCGGTACCTGAAATTTTGGCTGTTGGGATTTGAAAAACAATTACACGCTTTACAAGAAAAATAAAAATCTGACGTTTAATCTTCACGTTCCTCGTCTGGGAGGGCGTGGACATTTTGTTTTACTTGTTCATTAAAAATCTTGGCAGGTTTAAAAGAAGGAATGAAGTGCTCAGGAATTTCGATGGATTTAGCTTTTTTGATATTTCGGCCGACTTTTTTTGCGCGCTTTTTAATGACAAAGGAGCCGAAACCGCGTATATAAACGTTCTCGCCACCCGTCATCGTGGACTTGATTTCCTTGAAAAGTTCTTCCAGCGTCACTAAAACGTCTACTTTAGCAATGCCTGTTTTCTCAGAAATAGCATTCACAAGGTCAGCCTTTCTCATGTTTTTTCGTTTATTTTGAATGAATTATAGAAAATAGGTGTATTTCTTCAAAACGAGGGGCAAAGTTCGCACATTTTTTCACCCCACCAACATTTTGATTAAAAAAAAGCCAATCCCGTTCGATACAAGGTCGAGCGGAACAGTATATTTCCAAATCACGGTGCAACCTCGCTTTTATTCAACAAATTACAAACTTTTTTGCAAAAAAAAATTTCTTAAGTGCCTTGCCGTCTGTTTTTCTACCTTTGCTGTCTGTTTTTTTTGCCACGTGCTTGATTTTTAAAACAATTATAACTGGAATATGCTTCTTTCGATGACGGGTTATGGTCGCTCCCAGGGGAGTTTTGGTGCAAAAACGATTGCCGTTGAGGTGAGGGCGCTGAATTCAAAAATTACTGACTTGAAACTCCGTTTGCCGGGTGACTATAAGGAACGGGAGGTTGAATTGCGTAAATTGGTAACGGAACACGCTGAAAGGGGCAAAATTGACGTTATAGTTGAGGTTCACAACGCAGATGGTGCGGCAAATGTAAGTCTCAATGAATCGCTATTTCGTGGATATCACAGAGAACTTTCCCGGCTTTCGCTGGAACTCGGCATCCGACAAGACGATATGCTCACCGCGTTGTTGCGTATTCCAAATGTCGTGGCAACTGCTTCCGGAGAGATGGATGTCGCCGAATGGGAGGCCGTATGCAAAGTGCTGACGGTTGCGCTCGATCAACTGAAGGTTTTTCGAAAACAGGAAGGCTCGGTGTTGGAAGCAGATTTGCGCATGCGCGTTTCCAATATTCTTCTCCTGCTCACTGAAGTGTCACCTTTTGAGTCTGACCGCTTCGTTCGCATGCGCGAACGATTGCGCAGCAATTTTGAGGAGGCCCTCGGAAAAGATAGCTTCGACCAAAATCGCTTTGAACAAGAAGTGCTCTACTACCTCGAAAAAATGGACATGTCCGAGGAAAAACTCCGTCTGGAACAACACTGTCATTATTTCTTAGACCAAATGACCGTCAAACAAGATGCAGTTGGCAGGACGCTCAATTTTATTACCCAGGAAATTGGTCGTGAAATCAATACCCTGGGCGCCAAGGCTTATGATGCGGATATTCAGCGGGTTGTGGTGCAAATGAAAGATGAATTGGAGAAAATCAAGGAGCAGTTGGCAAATGTGCTCTAAACTTAGATCCAACCTTGTTTTTTATACCATACCACGGTGTGTAACATGCCACTGTATAAGTCAAACACAGGTTTGAACTTTAATCCATCGATCAAGGGTGTTGTATCGCAGTGCCAGTTTTCAGCAGCCAATTCTGGTAGTTTATCCCGGTGTAGGGCGGTTGGCTTGTCTTGTAGCTTCGCAAGTATCTCTGCAACCCAACATACTTGTTGCACCAGCCCTAGTGGAATGCTTACCGTGAATGTCCTCTTGATATCCAAGGCCGCCCGAACGGCTGCCCCCAAGTCTTCAGTAACGTATCCTTGTCCATCGGAAACAATATAGTTCCTGTGTAGTACTCCCGGCGCCTCTAAAATGCAGTATATGGCCCGCGCCAAGTCCTCTACATGGACGAAACTCAGGCGCTGTGTTTGTCGGCCAATACGAAGCTCAAGTCTTTTTTTTACCAATTGAATGAACGTCAGTATATCCCGTTCCCAAGGGCCATAAACAGCGGTAGGCTGGACTACTACCCAAGGGAATTCATCCGGTAAGGACATCAGCATTGATTCTGCAAGGCGCTTGCTTTCACCGTAAGGCGTGAGTGGGTGGGGCTCTTGATCTCCAAAAATACGTGTACGCCCTTCAGGCGCAGCCCCCAAGGCTGCCAGACTACTGACAAACAAAAATTTGTCGGGCAACAATCCGGATTGTTGGAATGC
This sequence comes from Saprospiraceae bacterium, assembly GCA_044378705.1. Lineage (GTDB taxonomy): Bacteria > Bacteroidota > Bacteroidia > Chitinophagales > Saprospiraceae > M3007. The sequence goes on along the minus strand of JBIPOY010000027.1, from coordinate 2,957 downwards.
TTGCACCAATCGACGGGTATTTTCAGCGTTTCCGTCTCGATAATCCGCACGTGAAATCGCTTTGGTGATACCGGCATTGTGAATCACCCAATCAAAGCGGCCGGCTTTTCGCAATATTGTGGCCAACAAGGTAACATCGCCCAATGGAAAATCGAGTTGGGTCACTTTGGGGTGGTTTAGGCGAGCGCGATTACTCCCCTGTCGAACGGCTGCGGTAACTTCATGGCCTTCCAGCAATGCCCTTTCTACGAGGTGTCCCCCAATAAAGCCACTGGCTCCTGTGATGAGTATGCGGGCCATGGTTTAGAGTTTTTTTTCGTAAAGACGGTGCTTCCGAAATACCTTTCCGTTGATATGCAGTAGGGCCCGATTCATCAGGTCGTTGTTTTCTAATATCCAAGAAGCCTCACCGCGTTGGATACCCTTGCGCCGACCAGTCTCAAAAGTGCGCACGTAAAAGCACACGTCTAACCCCATTCGACGGTACTCGGGCAGGATACCCAAGGCTACGATGCGCACGGTTTTTATGGATTTCTTTCCGAATAGAAATTTTAAAAAACCTGTCGGAAACAACCGACCCCTTGGTATTTTGATGAATACTTCATTCAAGTTCGGAACGGAAAGGGCAATTCCGATGGGCTCCCCATTTTTTTCAGCAAAAAAAACAAAATCAGGATCAAGCGCCATTTTTAGGTCTTTCCCCATTTGTCGGACTTCCGCTTCTGTCATTGGGACAAAACCCATGTTTTTTTCCCACGAAGCGTTGTAAATGGGTAAAAATTTTCCAACTTCCCGATCAAAATCACCCATATTGATGGTACGAATGGTGATGCCATTTTGAGCCAGACGATCTTCCAACTGACGGGAAAAAGCTTCAATACGCGGACTTAAATCCTCCGGAAAGAATTCATAACTGAGCAGATCGGTGTTTTTGACAAAGCCATACTCCTCCAACAGCGCAGCGTAATACGGAAAATTATAGGTTGTCAACAAAAAAGGCGGCTCATGGAAATTCTCCACCAATACCCCACAGGTTTCATTGGTGGAAAAATTAGCGGGGCCTATCACCCGCTCGAAGCCTTGTTCCACCAACCAATTGGATACGGTATCCAACAGGGTTTTCGCAACAAAAAAATCGTCAATCACGTCAAAAAAACCAAAAAAACCGGTTTGCTCTCCTGTGAAGTTGACATAGTTTTGGTTGTTGATCGCAGCGATTCGCCCCAATACGGTGCCGTCTTCAGATCGGGCCAGAAAGTACGCAGCAGTTGAATGGAGGAAAAACGGACTTTTTTTGGGGTTCAGCAGGGCCTCCTGGGCCATAAACAACTCGGGTACATAATGGGGGTCGCCGGCATAAAGGTTGTGTGGAAAATCAATAAACGCCTTTAAGGCCTTGTTGCCAACCACTGTTTCGATGTTTACAGGTCGTGTACCTACTTTTTGTACTTCCGTTGTCGAGATGTTTTCCATTTTTTCTTACACGCTTGGTAAATACTGATGTTAATGAACGTTGGCGACTTCGTAGCGTTCGAGTTGCTGTGCTTTTTGGTGCATGATTTCAACGGCCCGGTCAATTTGACCAAAGGTATGGGTTGCCATCAAAGAGAAACGGATGAGAGAATCATTGCTTCGAACAGCCGGGGACACAACAGGGTTTAAAAATACGCCACTTTCGGCCATCATACACGCAAATTGAAAAGTTTTTAGGTCATCCCGGATATAAATGGGTAGTATAGGCGATTCAGTGGGGCCGATTTCGAAGCCGGCAGCCAACAATTGCTTCTTGGCGTAATAGGTGTTTTGCCAAAGTTTATCGATACGTTCAGGTTCTGTTCGAATGATTTCTAACGCGGCCAAAGCGCTGGCAGCAGCGGCCGGGGTCATACTCGCGCTGAATATTAGGGCACGAGAGTTGTGTTTCAAGTAGTTGATCATTTCTTTGTCGGCGGCTACAAAGCCTCCCAAAGAGGCAAGTGATTTGGAAAAGGTGCCAACCGTGAGGTCTATTTTATGGCGCAGTCCAAAATGATCCGCAGTGCCTCGCCCATCTTCGCCTATCACACCGACGGCATGCGCATCGTCTACTATAATCGTGGCATCATATTTTTTTGCAAGCCCGACAATGCCCGGCAGGTCAGCAAGGTCACCTTCCATGCTGAAAATACCATCTACGATGATGATTTTGGCGCCAGTACCCTCCGCACGCTGCAACTGCTGCTCCAAAGCCAACATATCATTGTGTCGGTATTTTAGCACTTTTCCAAACGACAAACGCGTGCCGTCAATGATGGAGGCGTGGACCATTTCATCGATAAAAATATGGTCGTTGCGCCCGGCAAGGGGGGCAATGGCGCCCAAATTGGCCTGAAAACCCGTACTGTACAACAATACGGCTTCTTTTCCCAAATAATCAGCCAAAGCCTCTTCCAATTCAAGATGGATTCTCAACGTACCATTCAGAAATCGGGATCCGGCACATCCTGTTCCATATTGACGGGTGGCCCGCTGTGCTGCTTCTTTGAGTTTGGGATGGTTGGTAAGGCCGAGGTAACTGTTGGAGCCGAACATCAGTACCGGCTTACCGTCAATGATCACTTCAGTATCTTGCTCCGACTCAATGACGCGAAAATAAGGGTATAAATTGGCTTTTTTTAATTTGTCTGGGGTGTCATAAACGCGTATTCGGTTCAATAAGGTTTGGTCCATAGTGAATAGTTGAGGTTTAATATCTAGGTTGATGTTAATACCTGCAATTTTCAGCATTATTGAGTTGGTAATAATTAAGTTATGACATTGCTGAGGATGATATACATCATCGGTAGCAATGTATTTGGTTTTATCAAGGTAAAAGTGGATAAATTCTGTTGGTAGGCAACAACTAAGGTGGCACGCTGTATGGCAAAAAACGCCCATTTTTTTGTCGTAGCGCTGATTACCTAGGCCGTAACGTTGGT
>JBIPOY010000258.1:0-5101 GCA_044378705.1 Saprospiraceae bacterium | reverse complement strand
GAAAATGCTACCAGCCTTAGAATGGCGTTACTTTTGTGCGACTGCAAAGGTAGGTACATAGCGCTACCCAAAAAAACTTCCGTTAAAGTTTTGATAACCCTTCAACAACTACGCTTTCTATTCGTTCATATTCTACACAAATGATCAACCGATTTGAGTATTTACAGCAGTTGTCCGAAGTTTCTCCCGAGGATCCGTTCTTACTGTTTGCACTCGCCAAAGAGTGTGAAAAGTTGCAAAAGCCACTGGAAGCTTTGGAATATTACCTCCGTTTGAAAGCGGAAAATCCTGATTATGTCGGGCTTTACTACCATTTGGGAAAGTGTTACGAAAACCAAAAAGACGAACCGCTTGCCATAGAAACATATAAAAAAGGTATTGAAATTAGTAAAAAGGCCGGTGACAAGCACGCCGCGAGCGAATTGGCCGGAGCGCTTCTTAACTTAGTAGATCCCGATGAATAATAAAGCATTTGTTTTTTCGGGTCGTATTCGGCCGTTTGCCTTTTTGGCGTTGGTGTTGTGTTTCCTTTCAGCAAAAACGACCACCTGTCACAGGAGTATTGGCATTGCCGCTTTGCCAGCGACCGAAACCCGATCCGCCCTCTTTTTACTAAAAAAACTCAAAAAACGTGACCTCTCCCATGTAAAATACCTGAACACGCAGGCCAAAATTTTGGTGCATGAGGACGGACAATCAATTTCGGCCAACGCTAACATCGTTTGGGTAAGAGACAGTGTTTTGTGGTTAAACATTAAAAAATTTGGACTTGAAGCAGCGCGCGTATTGATCACCCGTGACTCCGTTTTTACAATCAACCGACTCAACAAAACGTGGTCAGCAAAAGCCTTGGAGTCTTTAGAACGCACCTACAGCTTGCCCGACGGTTTTGGTTTGCTCCAACAGTTTATCGTAGCCTCCGCTTGGATAGACCCCAAAATGGCGATGCAATCTGATATCAAGGACAGTCTGCATCGGCTGAGTGGCTCCAATGATCGGCTGGCTGCTGATTACAGAGTGGAAGAGGGTTCTTTCTTTTTACGTAGCCAAACTTTTTTTCAGCCAAAAGAAGCTCGAAATATTTCACTTTCGTTTGAAAACTATAAAAACACACAAGACGCTGGACAGTTTCCCTATCTTCGCAGCGTGGATGCATTCAGCCCAGAAACAGGTACTATGCACCTTGAAATTGAACTCACTGATGTTGAAATCAATATACCCAAGCATTTCCGGTTTGAGATTCCTGCTTCCTACAAAAAAGTGGACTAACAGGAAAGTTTCAGTCACTTTGTGCTGCTGCACAGCGCTTATTTTTTTCTCATTTGATGCTTTCTCTCAAACTAAAAAAGATTTGGAGGAGAAGCGAAAGAAAATGATTCGTGATATTACAGCAACGGAAAAAATGATTCGAAAAACCAAACAAAACAAGGATGCTACCTATGATCGATTTGTTGCTTTGCAAAGCCAAATAACAAGTCGCGCAACGTTGATTGAGACACTTAATATTGAACTTAGTTCCGCTGAAGAAGGTATTCTGCGCAACCAAGATGTCATCGTTTCACTGGAACGTGATGTGTCTAACATGCGGTCCGAATATGCTAGAACAGTACGAAATGCCTTCCGACAAAAAAGCATCAGTAACCCCCTTCTCTATATTTTATCCGCGGAAAGCTTAAACCAGGCGTTTAGACGTTGGCTTTTTTTACGAAAATACGACCAACGACGCCATGAAGCAGCCGCTGCCATCGTGGCCACTCAAACCATGCTTACTCGAAAAGTTGACCTGATTAAGGATACTCGGTTGGAAAAAGAAAGTCTGCTGCTCTCCATGCAAAGCCAGGAGTTGTCGCTGAAAGTAGAATTAGTAGAAAAAGATAAAATATTACAGGTGCTTTCCAAGGATGAAGCCCGCCTGAAAGTTGATTTGCATAAAAAACAAGCGGAACACGAAGCACTCAATAAAGCCATTGAAAATATTATCTCCGAACAGGTGCGGAAAAGAGTGGAGGAGGCTAGAAAAAAAAATGCAGCTCCCCCCCCCTCTCCTAGTAAAAAGCCGGAAAAAAAACCCGTTTTTTCCCCCACAAATGCAGAAAAAAATACCAATGATGTTACGGCAGATGCCGTATCGCTTGGTTTTGCCAAAAACAGGGGCCGACTGCCATGGCCGGTAGAAAGTGGGTTTATTTCCAGGGCTTTTGGCCGTCAGAAACACCCCACGCTAAAAAATATAGAAATAACCAACAATGGTGTTGATATACGCACCGAAGAACATTCTGTGGTACATGCCGTTTTTGAAGGGCGCGTGGCAGGCACCCAATTTATCCCAGGCCACGACTACACGGTCATTCTCCAACACGGCGACTACTATACCGTTTACTCCAATTTAGCGGAAACAAATCTCAGCAAAGGTGACAATGTACGCGCCCAACAAAATATCGGTACCGTGAGCTACAACCCCATCACCGGAAGTTCAGAACTCCATTTTGAACTCTGGCACGATAAGGAGCGCATCAATCCGAGTGGTTGGATTAAAAAATAAGGTAACTGGTTAGCGTGGTCGCGTCTGAGACGAAAAAGTGGCCATTTTTTGCCAGAAGAAGCAGATTTTTGCAGGCCGTAGCAGCGCTACGGTCAAAAAAATCTGCGAAGTATGGCGGAAAATGGGCCTTTTTGGGCCAGACAGCGTGCCACCTAACCAGTTACATAATAAGTGCAATTGTTCTCCGAAGTTGGCCACTTGGTCCAGAAAGGCTCACTTCTAAAAAGCTTACCCCCAGCCGACGTGCTTCCAATGGTACGTTCTCTAGGGAAAAAATCAATTCACCCGTTGCCACGTTTTTTTGATCCAACACGTACAATTCATTTCCAAGCACCGAAAATATTCTGGCCCGCAAATCTCCGGAAAAAGGCAATTGTAGGTACACCCGAGATTCGAAGGAAATGGGCTGCGGCGCCACACGTACTTGGAGCGACTGAAAGGAAACAACGTCTGATGTCGCTGCCAAACAAGAAGATGTTACTTCGGGGCACCAACTTCTTGTTGCCAATGTACAGTCCAACACGAACGGATTGGGTTTCCCATCTTGATGCGCAGCAATACGCCAAGTTTTTTTCAATTCAGCAGAATCTGCCGGATCCTGATCGTTCCAGGCACAAAGCGATGACCGTTGGAGGTTAAAAAAAATCGGGTCAGCATTATCTGCCTGATCTTGATAAACCGTATAAAAATAGAGCAAGGATCGGGCAATATCCCCTTTTACAGCCTCTCTGGGCTCGAAGGAAGCACTGCCTGATTCTGAATACAATTCAATGTTTTCGGTGGGGATACTGGTGCTTACCACATTGTTGATATACCACTTTTGGGTCTGTTGATCCGGAATTTCTGCAAAGGGTTTATCACCACGCACCTCGTTTACGGGAATACGGGTGGGGTACAAATGATGCATGTCACTGTGCGCAAAAGTGCCCACGGTAGCGCCTTTGGATTGCGGAAAAGAATGCTCTGCATTGATGCCGTTTGTACCACCATTCTGATAAACGTACTGGGTTGGATCCTGGGATGGATCCAAATACAGCGTGTGACCGGAGTATATACACCGTAGGCTGTCGTCGTCTGAAGCAAGTAATTTGTACAGTGTATCACGGGCATTGGCATAATCCAACACGACTCCCGGACGGTAATGGTGTGATAGGCTGTCAATGAGTGCAGACCCCGAAAGACCCGGATAAACCAACTGAAATCCTTGGCCGGACAGGATGCCCGGAGCACACCCCAAAAAACAAAACAACAAAACACAAGAAAATCGAACCATAACACCAACACTTGAAGAAAACAATGACAAACTTTGGAAAGTGAACCGCAAAGATAATCGGAGCGAGGTTTCCAAAAATTTAAACTTAGCAGTAGGTTGTGGATAACTTCTTCCCAAACATTTTGTTTTTTTTAAAAGGAAAAAGACCTTTGCATTCTGAGACGCCGTTTTTTTTCGTTCAAAAAAATTCAGGCAATCTAGTTTTTTGCTTCTTTCTACCTCTTTAACGCTAAAAAATGACATACGCATCCCGTATTGCACCTATTACCGGTATTCCGGCCCGTAAAGTAGCGTCCGTGATTGAACTATTGGACGGCGGCGCGACCATTCCATTTATCGCCCGTTATCGCAAAGAGGCCACCGGAGAACTGGATGAGGTGGAAATTGCAGACATTCAAGATGCTTGGAAAAAAATGAAGGAACTGGACAAGCGTAGGGAAGCGATCCTTCAAAGCATCGAAGAGCAAGGAAAGCTTACCCCAGCATTACGAGAGGCCATTGAACAAGCCTTTACCATGACGGAGTTGGAAGACCTATACCTGCCCTATAAGCAAAAACGCAAAACAAGGGCCTCTATTGCCATCGAAAAAGGATTAGAACCCCTCGCCAAAAGGATTTTTAGCCAAAAGGACCCAACGGTAGAAACAATCGCTAATCAATATATTACGGAGCAAGTCGCCAATGTAGAGGAAGCATTACAGGGAGCCCGTGACATTATTGCCGAATGGGTGAGTGAAGACTTGCGTGCCCGTGACAAGATCAGACGTCACTTCGACCGCAGTGGGGCCATCGGATCCAGGGTTGTCAAAGGGAAGAATGACGAGGGTAAAAAATATCTCGATTATTTTGATTGGAGTGAGCCTCTTTCAAAATGCCCCAGCCACCGATTGTTGGCAATGCGGAGGGGAGAGGAAGAAGGATTTTTACGCGTAAGCATCGCTCCTGAAGAAGAAAAAGCCATGGCGGATCTTGATGCCATTTTTGTTAATGGCCATGGCGAATCCGCCCAACAAGTCCGCATGGCTGTTAAAGACAGCTACAAACGCTTGCTTCAACCGGGTATTGAAACAGAGTTCCGGAGTATTTCCAAAGAAAAAGCTGACTTGGAAGCCATCCGGGTCTTTGCTGAAAACCTGCGTCAATTACTTTTATCGGCTCCTTTGGGCGAGAAAAGGGTGATGGGGATAGACCCCGGTTTTCGAACAGGATGCAAGGTCGTGTGTCTGGACGCCAATGGCACCCTGTTGTACAATACGGCTATTTACCCACACGAACCACAGCGAAAA
>JBIPOY010000257.1:0-5142 GCA_044378705.1 Saprospiraceae bacterium | reverse complement strand
ACGAAGGCGGTCCTTTCAAGGCGGTGCTTTTACGATATTTACAAATAGGGATATCTTGGGCATATTGGGCGTGCGCGCACGGTGTTCGAATTTATTGGCACACCTCTACGCGATGAATGGTATAATGCCCCGGACCATCCCCTGGATCTAATCGGAACACTCCATTCAACTGAGATTCCTTGAGCCGCCATGAAATGGTATTTCGGCCCGTGACCAGTGTTTTTCTCAAAGACAAGTGCTCGCTGAATTCATTCGTTGCTACGGTCTGATAAAACAATTGCGCCGTACAGGAATTTGGCGTCGTAATATCCATATTCATCACAACATTTCCGGGGTGCAATGGCAATGCAGGCAGTACAATATAGGGGTCATTGTCTGTCGCTGTTAAGTGAATTTCGTTGTTTTCTGATCGGACATTGTTGATGCCATTCCACAGATTTTGTTTTGACAGCAAGCGGTCTATGGATACCACAGCACAGGAATTTGTTGCAATCCCATCGGAGACAGGGATGAATTGATCAACCGGTATTTTTAACATTCTTTCAACCATCAAAAACAACACAACATCAGGCTTGTACGAGGATATAAGAGCCGAAACAGTGGGGATTTCTGATTCTATATATCGGCAGTAATAGGTTTCACCAAATGTATTATGCAGATATTTTGAAAGTGAGTACGAAAAAGAATCGCCAAAAACCAAAATCTTCCGTTTTTTATTCTTGTTTGTTACGCGAAAATTATTGAATGCAAATACATTATACTCCAGATTGGGGTCAGCGGACGCCCATGCCCCGTTGTTTATCTTGGACGCCTTGATTTCTATTGAATCCTTGAAGTACCCTTGATCCAATATGACAGATTTTTCTTTTATCTTAATATCGGTCAATTGAATCATAAGGTCTCCGTTTGCCACAATGTCAGAAACCCTGAAACTTGTTTCAGGAACAACAATCGGCGTTATATCAATGCTTTTTTTGATCGTATCTAGGATGGAAGTGTACGCTTGATATGCCCCAAATGCGTTCCAATGGGAGTCTGTTTTGTAGTACATTGGTAGCCCACTGTCTGACTTTACCGCCCACAGCGAACGATGTAGATCCAGCAATGTAAAGTGCTGCGGGCGCCCGACAACTTGATCGTAACGTGTTTTTCCTTTGCGTGCCAAATAATCGGGCAGAAACTCCGGGTACATGGAATGCTTGTCGGGCGCAATGGCCACAAACAAGGGAATATGCAGGCTGTCAAAATAAGTGTTCAATTGGTTGAAGTACCCCTCCCATGCCAATTGTTGGGCAGTGCTCATGGTATCCAACCCCCTGTATTGATGGATTGTATGCTCGTTGATATTACCCAAATAAATCCAATCGTCTTTACCAAGGACAAAATGATCAGGGTTTATGCCGCGGCTAAACCTGTAACTAAGCTTTGATTGTATCCCCAAAAATATGTTTCTAAGGGGCATGTGGTCGCAGATAAATGATTCAAATCTTGAAAAATATGCTTTGATAGTCGGCCTTTCCCAGTTCAATAGGGGTAGCGTCGCCATGCTTCGCCTTTCACGTTGGGCGAACGCCTGTTTGTCCAACGTTTGAATGTTCCAGAAAATAAAGGCCGATATGACCCCCAAACAACTACAAAAAGTTAATATATAAAAATACTTTATATGTTTTTTCATGCCTTAAAATCTGAAATAAATAAATGGGTTGTAGGTCCCCGATGTTAAGTTGATAACGCACCATAAAAAAAGTAGGAACAGTACAATGGCCTGTCCAAGTGCTGCCACCGCTGATAAGCCCGGCTTTAATCCGTCTCCTATTCGTATTAAACGGGGTAAGACGGGCATCGAAAACAGTATCCCAAATATAAAAGATAGGATTACTTCAACAGGTAAAAACTCCTCCACTATAAAAAAGGGGGAGGTTTTATACACAAAAAGGACTTTAATATACCGGAACGCTTCGGCAAGTGTTTCGGTACGAAAAAACACCCAGGCAAGCATCACCACGAGCAAGGTATAAATATGTCTGATCGCCTTCGGTACTTTGGACAGGATCTTGCGGAGACCAACTTTTTCCAGTGAAAGGAATAAACCGTGAAATAAACCCCAAATCACAAAATTCCAACTGGCGCCATGCCAAAGCCCACAAAGCAGGAAGACGATGAAGAGGTTTCTGTATGTTTTGACCACCGAGGTCTTGCTGCCACCCAACGGTATATAAACATAATCCCGAAACCAGGTAGAAAGTGAAATGTGCCACCGACGCCAAAATTCTTGCACACTGCCTGCAATATAGGGGTAGTTAAAATTCTCAGGAAACTCAAAACCAAACATTTTTCCCAGCCCAATGGCCATACAGGAGTAGCCCGAAAAATCAAAATATATCTGTAAACTATAGGCAAAGAGGCCTATCCAGGCTATACCTGTCGAAATATTGTGCGGCTCAATGGCAAATATTTGATCGGCTATTTGTCCCAAAGTATTGGCAATCAACACTTTTTTTGCCAATCCAGCCAAAAATCGCTTGATGCCCTCAACAAATTGATCCGTCTTGATGCTATGGTGCTTAAACTGCTCTTCCAAGTCCGCATACCGCACGATGGGCCCGGCCACCAACTGTGGAAACATGGTGACAAACGTCGCAAATCGCATAAGACTCCTGTTGGCAGTCACGTGGCCCCGATACACATCTATGGTGTAGCTCATCGATTGGAAGGTGTAAAAGCTGATCCCCAAGGGTAAGCCAACTTTCGCCAACCCATCCAGTTTGAAATGGCTTAAATGTGCCAATTCAAACACCTGAATCAGGTTCTCCGTAAAAAAATTGAAATATTTGAAATACCCCAACAACAGTAGGTTGGAAACAATGGATACAGACAACCAGAATTTTTGGGTTTTGTTCCTCTGCCCGCCCTGTTCCAATGGTTCATAGCCCCCAGATCGAATACCGCCCGAAATAAGTAACGCGCAGCCATAATCAATAAAGGTGGTCAACAACATGATCCAGATAAGGTAAGCCTCTCCATAAAAATAAAAGAAAAGACTGCTCAATAGCAATATCGGAAATCGAAGCTCCTTCCGCAGTGTATAAAACAGCAGCAGCACCAGAGGGAGAAAAACGAATATAAACGTGATGGAACTAAAAATCATAGATACACTTGCTGTCGTTCAATAATATCACCGCGGTTGTCAGGGGGAAAATCCATTACTTGGTGCTGCTGGAGGGTTCTACAATGGTCAAGGGTACTTTAAACTGGTTACAACGATAGAGCATTCCTTGGTACCCAAAGGCCAAGCCCAGTACGTAGGAGCCCGGGTAACGATGCAAATAGGCCTTTGTCGTGAATCCTGTATCGCCCATGTTCGGCTGATATAAGGCTTTGTTTACATCAGGCCTTGCATTGCGTTTGGTGGCAAGATACAAGATTGTGCCGTCTTGCTTTTGTAAGGTTAAAAAAACAGCATCCGCCGCAATACCTTTCTGAACAGCATAGGCCATCCAGCCGCCGGCACTAAAAAAATCCGACGTGGTAATGGAGGTGCCGGTTGGAGTGGGGGGGGTATCATTCACGATATCCAGGTAGCCTTCACACAGGATGGTATCTGACAGGGTATAGCCGGGTGGGATTGTTTCAAATACCTTGTCGTATTGGGAATATGGATCCCAGGTTCCATCCTGTAACCCATTCTCCTCCACGAAAACAGGGCTCCATTGGTTGCTTCTGATCAGTGAATCGAATGCAGCCGTCAATACACGCCTATTGGTTATTTTGGAAAGGCGACAATCGCCATTTTCAAAAGCCATCTCTAATCCCTGATCCGGGGTCAACGCATTCAAAAATAATTCTATCTTTCGTCCATCTTCGTTTAAATATTTTTGTTCACTTATACTGCCTACTCTTTCAATATACTGTTCTTTTTTATACAATAGGTAATCTGATTCCAAGATTTCATTGATTCGGTAGGTGGATGGCCGAGCCCAGTCAACGGGGAGGGACGTTATTAAATTGGGGCCATGGGGAGATAATATATGAAGGTATATCCCATAGCTTGCAAATGAATCCTGGGTTTTGGAGGTAGTCGTGTAATATACCTTGATTGGTTTGGAGGTCGTTTTTATAGTGGAAAGTAAATCACGCGCAAGTTCAGCGCCTGTATCTTTCAGGGTAATTTCCATGAACACCCCTGTTGCTTTCTGCCACGCATCCGGTGGATTGGTTTGTGACAATAAACCCACCATATTGATGGCCGGTATAAAACAGACAAAGCCAAGAAGACCTTGCCTCATTCTGGACATGGTCCAGTCAGCAGCATATATTTTTTCAAATAATACGGGCAAAATAGCCACCAAGGCCATGAGGACAAACGGATAAAAATATCGAAGCTGGGAATTCCCTGTTTCAAAAATCCAGAACCACACTCCAACGCCAACAAACACCGCTGCGGCTGTCCCGAATATCCAATGGGGAAGCAGGGCTTTTTGGATGGCGGGCAGGCGAAAGAGCATAACACAACCCAGAACAACGCCCATCAAAGAGGCTGTCCCCAACAAATTTCTGTACGTTAAAACCAAAAATTCAAAGCTGATGGGTGTGTCAAATTCTTGTAATATTTTCATGGAGTTTCGCATGAATTCGACGATTGGCCCGCCCAAATAATCTGATTTCAAACAAATTATCGATACCGTTCCGCCCAATACAGCAAAAAAAGCACTGCCAAACAACCAAAATTTAATACGGTTACGGCCCAGTTCGGCAGTGGTTGCCAGCGCCAAATACAGGGCCGAACCGCTCCAAAACAGGGTGGTAAGCAACAGCACCAGCGCTCCTGACGGCTTTACCAATGGGCAGAATGCCGCAACAACAGCCGACAAGACCACCCACCCGCGGCTATTTGTCAGCAAACTTCTGACAGTGGTGGCCACCGCCAAGGCTGCCAGGGACGCAAGAAAAGTGTCCACCATTCCCCAAAAAAAATCGAAAAAGAGCGGCAAAGGCCCCAACAGGAAAATAGTTAAAATTATCGGCCAATAGGACCGTTTTTTTTTGCTGTCATGGGGCGGAAAGCCTATCGTGAACAGTGATAATATCCACAAACAAAGGGGCACATAAATGCTCCGAAATAAAAAACCCTTGTACTGTCCA
>JBIPOY010000256.1:0-5182 GCA_044378705.1 Saprospiraceae bacterium | reverse complement strand
AACTACGCACCGAACTCGATCAGAAAATACACAACGGACACGCTTTTATCTCCGCTTCACTGCCATCATTCAGCAACCGTGAGGCCTTTGATGTCGAGGCCATGCACCGCTATTGTGACCAACTGATCATTATGGGGTATGCTTTCAACGCAGGTCAACCCCAGACCGGCGCTGTATCGCCACTTCGATCCAAACAAGCATCCGCCCCAAGCCTTTTAGAAACGGTTGAGTACTACCTCAAACATGGACTTGATCCGCAGCATACCGTCTTGGCTTTGCCCTACTACGGCGCTCAATGGAAGGGAACTATCAACAAAGACGGGTTGTATGATACCCGTTACGACAAGGAAATTACCTACCGTGAAGTCATGCAACTGTACGACAAACAGTTCGTGCCGCAGTATGATCCGGTGAGTATGACCAACTACCACTTTATGGAGTTCCCGGACAGCACTTCCGTGGAATGTTGGTATGACGATGAATATACGCTCAATAAGAAATATGACTTTGCCCTGAGTAAAAAATTGAAGGGGGTTGGTATTTGGGCGTTGGGTTACGACAATGGGTACACGGCACTTTGGACCTTGATAGATAAAAAATTTACCAGCGACACCATCGCAGTGCGGGATCCGATTGCAGAAGCAGATGGCTTTCCCATTCAAATGGGCGACTTTATGCTGCGATACCGGGATGTTTTTATGATTGCGTTCTTGTTCTTCGCCATCAGTGTCGTCCTTGGTTTATTGCTTGCTTTTCAGGACTGGCGCGTTCGAGAGTCTATTTTTGGCAATCAGTTGTTCCGTTTCGTGCTACTCTTGGTGATGACCATTCTTTTGATTCCGTTTTTGGGGCTACTCAATTGGTTTGGTGACGGCCGCTGGCAATTGTTGATTGCTTTTTTATTGGGCGCGTTGTGCTTGTTCTGGGTCATGCGAGTCAATATTACGTTTCATTCCAACCGACCGTAGTTGACCAACAGAGGCAATAGATAGCCTCTGAAGCAGTATCAAGCGTTGATTACAAAAAAATAATACTTAAAACTTGGTGAATTTCAAAACTAACCTACATTTGCGTTATGTTCAAACATATTATCACGTGATGATGAAGATTGATCCCGATAGCAAAGGCCCATTACACCAAAAGGTGGAAAAGATGATGCGCGAGCTCATACTTCAATCTCATTACCAAAACGGGGAGTTTTTACCCAAAGAGGTTGATATTGCGGATAAATTGGGTGTCGCACGCAATACGGTACGGCACGCCATCAGTAAATTGGTGATGGAGGGGCTTCTCGTGCGAAAAAAAGGGGTTGGGACAAAGGTGGTGGCCGGTCGTATTCCAACCAGACTTGACAGCTGGTGGAGTTTTACCCAAGAAATGAAATTGAGAGGCCTTGACGTGGTTAATTTTGAACTGGATGTGCAAATTCTTCCCGCAGATGATGAGGTCGCAGCAGCCATGCACATCAAAAAAGGCACCAAGATGATCCGATTGTCCAGGTTAAGGGGCACTTCCGTCGGGCCCAGCCTGTTGTCCGTTTCTTGGTTTCATCCCCGCCTGAAGATGACAGGATGGGAAAACTTTACGACTCCGCTTTACCAAATGCTGGAAGAAGACTGTGGCGTGATTGTCGCTGTATCCAGAGAGGAAATCACGGCCATTCGAGCCGAAAAATTATTGGCCGAAAAATTTGAGGTCGAGGAAGGCTCTCCCCTGCTTTTCCGACAGCGCATTGTCAGCGATACAGACGGCCGATTGGTCGAGTACAACAAGGTGTATTACAAAGGCGATGGCTTTAATTATTCCATAGACATTGAAAGACGGTAATACTTGCTCCATCGCCTTCTCTTGTAACCATTCGAAAACGCATAAAATAATTGTAAAATATTCTTAATATGAAATGTCGTCTCCTCTCCGTCATCCTGTTTCTAGGCTGTTTCGTGGCTTTACAGGCTCAAAATATTACCGGGAAAGTTACCTCTGCTCAGGATCGAATGTCGCTGCCCGGTGCTACCATCAGCATCAAAAGCACCAACCAAGGCACTGTTACCGATGGTGACGGCAATTTTAAACTGACAGCTGCAAAAGGTGCCACGCTGGTATTTTCTTACACAGGTTTTGAAACCAAAGAGATTGTGCTCAACAATCAGTTGCTGCTTGACGTTGCGCTTGAACCCACTTCTTCTGTGCTCAAAGATCTGGTCGTGGTGGCTTACGGTACGGTTAAAAAAAGTGACCTGACAGGCTCGGTTTCGTCTATATCTTCAGAAGATCTGAACCGCACGGCGCCTGTCTCGCTCGATCAAGCTTTGCAAGGCCGCGCTGCCGGGGTACAAGTATCGCAGGTGAGCGGCCGTCCGGGCGGACAAACATCCATCCGCATCCGGGGCAGTAGTTCCATCAATGCCGGAAATGAGCCGCTCTATGTGGTGGATGGAATGCTCATCACCAGCGACAACGGAGAAACCAACGCAGGCGGTATTGCAGGATCCGGCCTGAACGGACTCTCTGCCATCAACCCCGGCGATATCGAGCGCATTGAAATCCTGAAAGATGCCTCCGCTACGGCCTTGTATGGATCTCGCGGCTCCAATGGTGTGGTGCTCATCACCACCAAACGGGGGAAATCGGGCAAGTCAAGTGTATCATTTGATACGTATTATGGCGTTCAACAAGTGTCGAAACAACTGGAGATGCTCAATGGAGAGGAATTTGCCAACTACATGAACAATTATAGCAAAGAGTCCGGATTGCCGCTCGACGCCCGTTATCTTATTCCCGAAAAAATTGGCGCAGGAACGGATTGGCAGGAAGCCATTTTCCGCCAAGCACCCATGCAAAGTTACCAGTTGAGTGCCAACGGCGGCAGCGAAAATACCCACTATGCCATCAGCGGAGGATATTACAAACAAGAAGGCGTGATCCTGAATTCAGATTTCGAACGCTTTAGCCTGCGATCCAACCTGGATCAAAAAATCAACAGTTGGCTGAAAGTCGGCAGCAGCATCAGCCTGAGTAAAATTTCTTCCAAAGGCGTGCTGACGGGCGCTCAAAGTTCCGGTACGGGTACCTTACTCCCGGGGGCTACAACGTCGGCCCTGCTTTTCCCATCTACCTTGCCTGTCCTAGATTCCACGGTGAGCGGTGGCTATACGTTCGAAGATGATCGGGGTAGAAACATCGGCAATCCTGTTGCGGATGCCCTCGAAACCGATAATATATCCAATAACTCGCGCGCCATTGCCAACCTTTACGGCGTGTTGACACTCGCCCGTGGCCTCGATTTCAAGGCCAGTGCCGGGGTGGATGGCTTCTCTGTGAAAGACAACCGATTTGTTCCCAATTACTTGAAAAGATCCAAACCAAACAATGGCGACGCTGTGGTGGCAACGGTAGATGGCCAAAGCTGGCTGACAGAATTTACCCTCAACTACGCCGGAAAAATCGGAAAACGCCATACCTATGACGCTTTGATCGGCAATACGTACCAAGGGTTTCACTCCGAACGCTTGTTTGCTTTCTCCCTTGACTTCCCCGACAATCGAACCGGATGGCACAACCTCGGCAGTGCACTCAATCCTCAACCCGCCGGAACCGGAGAATCCAACTGGGGGATTATCTCGTACCTCAGCCGCCTAAACTATGCCTTCGATAATAAAATCCTGGTGACGCTCACCAGCAGACTAGATGGCGCATCCAAATTCGGCAAAAACAACAAATACGGCTTCTTCCCATCGGGTTCCATCGCCTGGAAGTTGCATGAAGAAAAATTTATCCAAAATCTCGGGTGGTTCTATACCCTCAAAACCCGCCTGAGCTACGGCGTCATCGGAAATCAAGATATTTTCCCATACGCCTCTCTGGCCACCGTCGGAACCATCGCTCAAGGTGTCTTCAACAATACAGAAGCGTATATCGGTCAAGAACCACTCCGTTACCCCAATCCTAACTTGAAATGGGAACGCACCAACCAATTTGACTTTGGGTTGGATGCTGAATTCGCACAGGGCAGACTGGCCGCCACGTTTGATCTATACCAAAAACAAACGAAAGACCTGCTCCTCTACACCCCGTTGCCAACCACCACTGGGTTCAGTGGCGCGCTGTACAACATCGGCGGCTTGCGCAACCGGGGGCTGGAATTGGCCCTCAACTCCCGCAACCTGACCGGAAAATTTACCTGGCAAACTGACCTCAATTGCTCCACCAACCGCAATGAAATCACCGAACTCTCCCTCGGTAAGGATATTCCGGTGCCCGGGGTACTCACCGTACCCGCCGGTTGGAGCATCCTCCGGGAAGGCGAACCCATTGGCACCTTCTACGGTCTACTGTCAGATGGCTTGTTTCAATCCGACGAGGAGGCCATGAGCAGCCCACACCTTAAATCTCAAAACCCCAAAGCAGGTGATCGCAAATACAAAGATATCAACAGCCGCGATACGCAGGGTAAACTGACGGGCCAACCCGATGGCGTGGTGGATGAGGCCGACCGAACCATCATTGGCAACGCCAATCCTGATTTTATCTGGGGGGTTACCAACAAGTTCTCTTGGAAAGGCATTGATCTTTCTGTTTTCATTCAGGGCGTTCAGGGCAATCAAATTGTCAATGCTTACTTGTTTGAAATTGCTTCTCTCAACGCAGAAACCAATGTGCTGAAAGAATTCTACGACAACCGATGGACCCCGGAAAATCCAAACAATATATACCCCAAAATCAACCCGGCCGAACGCAATATTTTTAGCGACGCACAAGTAGAAGATGGCTCTTTTGTTCGTATCAAAAATATCACACTGGGATATACACTCCCTGAAAAATGGCTGAAAAGGGGCAAATTCAGTAATTTTAGAATCTATGGCACCGTCAACAACCTGAAGACGTTCACGGATTACAGGGGCTATGACCCGGAAGTCAACGCTTTCGGCCAAAGCCACCTCCTGCAGGGCATAGATTATGGCGGATACCCTTTGGCAACTTCTTTCATCGGTGGAATTCAAATCGGATTTTAATTGTAATAATATCTAAAAAAATAACAATGAATAAGTTATACCTCCGATACGCTGTTTTTTTCGCCATTCTAGGCATGGGTATTGTCGCCTGTAAAAATCTGTTGGAAGAAGACCCCAAGGATCAGGTGTTCGTGGACAATTTCTTTCAAACGGAAAACGATGCCACCGCT
>JBIPOY010000255.1:0-5188 GCA_044378705.1 Saprospiraceae bacterium | reverse complement strand
TGAAGTATTTCCATAATTTTCAGACACTTTTCGGGTGCAAAAATATATAAATACACACTGCGGCAACCACTGTTTGGTTTTCTTGCCAATAAAAAAAGCAGACCTGCCAAATAAATTTGACAGACCTGCTTCTATAGAACAAAAATTAATGCTGTGGCGGAGGCAGGACTTGAACCTACGACCTTCGGGTTATGAGCCCGACGAGCTACCAACTGCTCCACTCCGCGGTTTAGTGGGACAAAGGTACAATCATATTCCGCATTTTTCCAAATGTATTATTTTATTTTAGGTTTATTTTTTCAAACCCGCTTCTATGACGTCGGTAATGCTGGCATGCAGCACTTTTTCTGATTGAATCCAAGCCACCGGTTCTACCCAGCAGATTTCTTCGATACCCTCGTCCGTTTGGGGGACGAGTTGATGATCGGTGGTATTCATCCTGTACCACCAGGTTTTTTTGAGGATACGCTTGCCTTTCAGTTCATAGGTGTGCCAGGTTAGGTGTAGTAGATCGCCCAGGTCAACATTTACAAGGCCTGTTTCCTCTTGAACTTCACGTACTGCCGCTACTTCAGGCGTTTCACCCGGATCAATTTTGCCTTTGGGCATATCCCAAAAGCCCCGTCTAAAAAAAACAAGCAATTGTTGGGACTCATTCAGAACGTATCCTCCTGCCGCCTCGATGAGGAGAAAACACGACATGAAATCAGCCCATAACAATTCCAAATCTTCAAAAACTAGCACAACAGACTGCACCGCCTTGTTTTTGTCAAGCAAGTCAAGGTATTGCTTGATCATCTTTTTTTTACCCGTATAACGGGCTACAAAATTATTTTTATCAATTTTGAGGCCAATTGTGGCGACTTGATCGGGTGTACAAAGGAAAACGGGCGTACCGTTGACATAGATTTTATACTTTTGCTCTTCCATAGAAAGGTGGTGGTTGGTGTGCTCTTTAACAGCATTCCGCGGGTGCAATGATAAACAACGAGAATATTATCATCGAAAAAAACAGCATGAATCAAGCAGCAGTATCACGCAAATTATTGGAAATCAAAGCAATAAAATTAAATCCATCCGATCCTTTCACTTGGGCATCCGGCATTCAATCCCCCATTTACTGCGACAATCGGGTGGTGCTCTCCCACCCTGCCGTGCGTACATTTATCAAAAAATGCCTCGCGGAGCAGTCTGCTCAATTCGGTTCTTTTGACGTCGTGGCCGGTGTTGCCACCGCAGGTATTCCCCATGGGGTGCTGCTGGCAGATGTTTTGGAAAAACCATTTATATACGTTCGCAGCAGCGCCAAAGAACACGGCCGACGCAACATGATCGAGGGAGAATGGCAGTTGGGGCAGCGCGTTTTGCTGATAGAAGACTTGATCAGTACCGGAGGAAGCTGCCTCGTGGCGGCACAGTCGTTGCAGGAGGCCGGCTTGGAGCTGGCTGGAGTGCTGGCCATTTTCCAATATGGATTTCCGAAAGCAAGCGCCGCATTTGCCGAAAAGAACATAGCTTTTCAAACGCTTACCAACTACGACGCCCTTGTTGAAGAAGCCATTGAAATGGGTTATATATCAGAAAACGACCTCAATACGCTAAAAAAATGGCGCGAAAACCCGGAGGGCTGGGGAGCCCTCTACGCTTAAGACGCCACCCGATCATCAGCATACAAACACACCGCACGTCATTGCTACTATTTCAGCTCTTCCAAACATCATCCAAAACCCAACAACCACCCTACTTCGTATGCAAATAGTCACCTCCAATTCCGAAGATTTTCTTCGCCGCTACATCAACAATGCAAGTCCTACCGGTTTTGAATCTGAAGGACAAAAATTATGGCTTGAATACATCATGCCCTATATTGACGAATGGAAATTAGACAATTATGGTACCGCGTATGGCATCGTCAACCCCGGCCACGACTTCAAGGTCGTTATTGAAGGCCATGCCGATGAAATCTCATGGTTTGTAAACCACATCAGTGACGATGGGTTCCTACACGTCATTCGTAACGGTGGAAGCGATTTCCAAATTGCACCCTCCATGCGGGTTTGGGTACACCTGCGCAATGGCGAAAAAATTCAAGGCGTTTTCGGGTGGCCCGCCATCCATACCCGCACCGACAAAGACGCCAATCTTGCGCCCGCCATTGATACCATAACCATTGATTTGGGCGCCAAAGACCGCGAGGAAGTCGTTAAATTGGGGGTTCACGTAGGTTGTGTGGTGACTTTCCAGGATGAATTTACCGTGTTAAATGACCGCTACTACACAGGAAGGGCGCTTGACAACAGAATTGGAGGCTTTTGCATCGCTGAAGTAGCGCGCCTGCTCAAAGAAAATAAAATCGTGCTGCCTTATACGCTCTATATTGTTAATTCCGTACAAGAAGAAGTCGGGCTTCGAGGGGCAGAAATGATCACACAAACCATCAAACCCAATGTGGCCATTGTCACAGATGTGACCCATGATACCCATACCCCCATGGTAAACATCAAAAAACACGGCGATATTCGGACCGGCAACGGCCCCTCGGTAACGTATGCGCCGGCAGTGCACCAAAAATTGCTGGATCTCATTGTTGATACTGCCCTCGAAAAAGAAATCCCTTTTCAGCGAGAAGCCGCCAGCCGCGTTACCGGCACCGATACCGATGCCTTTGCCTATTCCAATGGCGGCGTTCCCGCTGCGCTCATCTCGCTTCCGCTGCGATACATGCACACCACCGTTGAAATGGCCCACAAAGATGACGTAAACAACCTCATCCGATTGATTTATGAATCACTTCAAAAAATTAAAAATAACCACGATTTTAAATATTTCTCCTCTATTTAACCCTATTATTGTCCCCTGATTCAACATACTTGACCCAAGGGGTTCTATTTGCCCTGTGTTTGAATTTCCTTGTGCCGACCACAAGCGGCACAAAGAACAAAACACGCACAACGGCTTAATAAGAAGTCATATCTTTCAAACTGTACCATCCTCTTTTCAACGCCTCTCATGGTGGAATACGCTGCCTGCCAAGTCTCAATCGCCCCAATTCGCGCACATTCTTCGGAAAAAAGCGAGATGGTTTCCCAATTGCTCTTTGGTGAAACCGTAGAGGTGCTGGATTCCAAAGACAGTTGGCGTCATGTCACTTGTGCTTGGGATGGTTACACCGGCTGGGTTGATTCAAAACAATTGGTGCGGCTCACCGCCAACGAATTCCATGAATATCGCCAAGCGCAAACGATCAATTTGTCCTTGGTAGAAGGCTTGATGGCCACCGACCACTTTATTCCGTTGACCATGGGCGCGGTGTTGCCCAAGTACGACGGGCTTCGCTGTTCTCTGGCCGAAAAAACATTCCAGTTTTCAGGCCCCGTGGTTACCCCGGAACAGCAGCGACTCGGCAATGAATGGATTGTTAAGATTGCTCGCCGGTACCTGAACGCTCCCTACCTTTGGGGTGGTCGCTCTCCTTTTGGCATTGACTGCTCCGGCTTCACCCAAATGGTTTTCAAAATCGCCGGGGTGCGGTTGATGCGGGATGCTTCTCAACAAGTGGCGCAGGGGCGTTTGATTGACTTTATGGAACAGTGCCAAGCCGGAGACCTCGCGTTTTTTGACAACGGAAAGGGGCATGTCACGCACGTCGGTATTATTTTGCCGGATTGCCACATCATCCACTCCAGTGGAAAGGTACGGATAGACAAATTGGATCATTTTGGCATTTTTAACCGCGATACCAACCGATATTCACACCAATTGAGGATTGTGAAACGCCTGTTGCCCGACGAGACAGAGACCGTCAAACAGGAACGGGAAACCCTGAAAACAGAAGACGCGTTCAGTGGCCAATCCGTCCTCTTCGGATCATAGTATTGCTCCGAAGTTTGTTCGAAGGCACTGTCTGAAAAACAGTCAACCCCGGAAATCAACATCCATACACGCTCTAAAGTATCCAAATAGACCTGAATGAGGCCACCTTATGTGATTATTTTGTACTTTTTTTGCGTGCAATACACTTCTTTTGCACAAATACCGGTGGATACCCTTGCCCCCAATGATTCGCCGGCTGCGGCTGCCTTACGCACAACCACAACCAATACGACAACGCCAACCCCACCCCAATCGCCGGCGTTAACGAGTGCCTTGTCAGATTCCAATGCCCTTCAGCCCTCAAAAGGGCGGTTATTGAAGCGTTTTTTTGTTGAAAAATACCCCAATCCCCGGGCGGCAGCCCTACTCTCCTTTGTGCTGCCCGGCGCAGGACAGGCGTACAACAAAAAATGGTGGAAAATACCCCTGGTGTATGGTGCTTTGGGAGGAATGACCTGGCTCGCCGTGGACAATGGCCAGCAATACCAAGCGTTAAAAAAGAATTATCAGTGGGTAGTAGATGGCGATCCCAACACCAACCCAACAGAACAACCTTACGTGTACATGAACGCAGCCCAGATGAAGGGATACCGGGATCAATACCGCGGGTTCTCCGAGAAAAGCTATCTTTTTCTTGGCATTACCTACCTGTTGGCCGTGACGGATGCCTTTGTAGATGCGCACCTGTCTCGCTTTGATGTGAGCGACGACCTATCGCTTCGGGTGGAGCCTGACATTCAGTCAGTACCAAATGGTTTTGGCGCGTGTTTTGGCGTAGGAGTGCAATTGGATTTTGGAAACGCCAAAACCACCTTGCGTTGATAACACATCGTTACTACTTAGGTGCCTACTCCGTCACCACACCTCAAAACAGCTTATGTCATTCCTCGAAAGCGAATCCGATGGGCTAGGGCTCTCCCGAAGGCATTTTTTTGACAGTCTTATATTTCCATTCATGGCAGTATCCCTGCTTTGGGTGATCCACATTTGGCAGATGTTGGATGGCTTTGACCCGGGGATGTATGGAATTATGTCTCGCAGACTTTGGGGATTGCGGGGTATTGTAACCGGTCCACTGGTACATGGCAGCTGGAAACACCTCATGTCCAACAGTGTTCCACTTTTTGTACTCACTTTTCTCAGCCTTTATTTTTACCGAAAAGTGGCCATGCAAGCATTTTGGTTGATCTATTTTTTGACCAATAGTGCCGTCTGGTTGTTTGCGCGCCCGGTATCACACATCGGTGCAAGTGGCCTTGTGTATGGTTTGGTTGCATTTATTTTTTGGACAGGAATCTTTCGCAGGAGCCTTCGT
>JBIPOY010000253.1:0-5272 GCA_044378705.1 Saprospiraceae bacterium | reverse complement strand
GGCATCAGAAAGGCAATACAAAAGTAAATGTTCTTCATACCGAGCTGCCGTATTAATTCTGACATTATGGATGCCGGTTGTGGTGCGCCAAAGTTGTTTTTCACTGGCCCACCACAACCGAAGCGTGTACTCTAATGCCTTACAACCAGCGTACCAAACCGAAATCTTGCCGGTGTGGCAACAAAGGGTGCTTGGGAAACACCCGAAACCCGTATTCAAATACACCTGCTGCCTTGGGTTTGAAATGACATACGAAAGTCGCTTCAGCGCCTTTGTGGCTGTCGAGCCTCATTTCATTCTTGGTAATCAATTCGAGTTCTTCTTCTGATATACGCTTGTAAAATACTACCTCAATACCAATGTCTTCCGGGGAAAGTTCTTGCAGGTGCAAAACAGCCTTTGCATCAAAGGTTGTGCCGAGCGGTAACGATCGGTTAAAGGTGTCGGGGGCTTGTAAGTCAATCAGTTCGATGGCTTCCCACGCTTTTTTTACCCGAATTTTCCAAGCAGTCAATGCCTTTGCAGCACGATAATCGTCCTGAATCAAATGCTGGCTGCGTTCCCATAGCTTCCCGTAAAAACGTGCTTGGTAATCATCCAACATTCGCCCCATCACAAAAACAGGCGCAATCTCAGATATCGTATTCTTTATATGTTTAACCCAATATTTGCTGATCCCATCTTTGTCTTGGTCGTAGTAGGTTGGGACAAGTTCGTTTTCCAACAGGTTATAGATTGTTTCAGCATCCAGTTCGTTCTGAAGTGCGTCTTCTTTGTAGGTGTCGTGTTCCGGAAGTGCCCAGCCTGCGCCGGGTTTGTACCCCTCACACCACCAGCCATCGAGGACGGAGAAATTCATAACGCCATTCATAACGGCTTTCATACCACTTGTGCCGGAAGCTTCTTTGGGTCGCATGGGGTTGTTGAGCCACACATCCACGCCTTGTGTCAGCAATTTTGCCATTTCCATGCTGTAATTCTCCAGAAAAATTACCTTTCCTTTGAAATTTGGGTTCTTCGTGACGTTGTATATCACCCGAATAAACTCTTGCCCGCCCTTGTCCGCTGGGTGTGCCTTGCCGGCAAACAAGAAGATAACGGGACGGTCGGCGTTGTTGACAATTTCTGCCAGTCGTGCCTCATTCGAAAAAAGAAGGGTGGCGCGCTTATAGGTAGCGAAACGCCGGGCGAAACCCAAGACCAGCGCATCATCCTTGATCGCGTTGATAATTTCAAAGGTGCTGCGGGGGTTTTCACCCCGACGCATCAAATCTTCGTGTAGGCTTTTGCGCACCCAGTCGAGCAGCCGTTTTTTTAAGAGACGACGGATATCCATGATCTCGCGATCGGGTACGTGTTGAATTTTTTCCCAGATTTTTTTGTCCGACTGGTGCTGCAAAAATCCCGCTCCAAATTTTTCACGGTAATAGTCTAGCCACTCACGGGCCACCCAAGTGGGAAAGTGTACACTGTTGGTCACATATCCAATGTGGCTTTCTGTATGGTGATAATCAGGGTTGAGTTCACTGAACATCCGTTGGCTCACTTCGCCGTGAAGCTTACTCACACCGTTGACCTCTTGGGAGGTCCGGATGGCCAAGTGGCTTACATTGAATAGCTCCAATGGATTGTCGCGCTGAACCCTTCCGAGGCCCATGAGATTTTCCCAAGATATTCCCAATGAGTAGGTGTACTCAAACAAATAATCTTTTAAAAGCGATTCTGAAAAGGTATCGTGGCCGGCAGGAACGGGCGTATGGGTGGTAAACAATTGGGATGCGCGTACAATTTCCAATGCCTCTGCATACGAAAGCCCCTGGTCTTTTATATAATTTCGCAACCTTTCAAGTCCTAGAAAAGCCGCGTGTCCCTCGTTGAGGTGAAACAAATCGGGCGTAATACCTATGGCTTTTATGGCACGAAGCCCACCAACACCCAAAAGGATTTCTTGGCGAAGTCTGTTTTCATTGTCGCCACCGTACAGTTGATGGGTAATAACCCGGTCTTCCCAAACATTGTCGTCAATGTCAGTATCCAACAAATACAGCGACATTCGACCGACAGGAAGTTCCCATACTTTGGCCCAAACGGTGCGACCACTGAGATTTACGTGTACCTTTACCCACTCTCCACGATCATCGCGTACGGGGCTTAAGGGTAGTTGGGTGAATTTTGCAGGCTCAGAAAGGTGTATTTGCTCGCCACTCATTGAGATACCTTGCTGAAAATAACCATACCGGTACAACAGGCCAATGGCCATGAAATTACTGTTTGAGTCACTGATTTCCTTCAAATAATCGCCAGCCAGTACGCCCAATCCCCCGGAATACAACCGAACAGATTGATGAAGACCGTATTCCATGCAGAAATAAGCGATTTTCGGACTTACTTTTGCAGGCGCCTCGGTTAAATAGTAAACAAACCGTGTGTGGATCTCTTGCATACGAGCAATAAAAAGGCTGTCTTCGGTCAGTGACTGTGCCTTTTCCGTACTCAACTCGTCGAGCAGCGACAGCGGGTTGAAATAATGGGCCTCAAACTGCTCCGGATCTATGCTCCTAAAGAGCTCGATGGCCTCATGATCCCATGACCACCAAAGATTTTGTGCCAATTCGGACAAAAGACTGAGCGCTTCCGGAAGTTTTGGTTCAATAAAAATACGCTTGAGTTTTGCGCTGTTTTGAGTAAGGCTGCCCACCATAATACTGGAAATTTTGACTTTCTAAGTAAAAAACGTGCACTTTTAGAGTAAGAATGATATTATAGCACAAATGTAAGTCTCTCTGATGAACTTCGTGTAAAAAAGCCACTATGTAGTCATTTGCATTTTGTTGGATTACAATCAACCGACTTTCAAATTACCTTTGCAGACAAAAAATTTTATTCATGAAAAACATCATACTGCTTTTATTACTCGCGGGCGGGTTTACGCACTGCAAAGACACCTCTAAGAAGGACGAAGCTGCGCCGGCGCCAGAGGCAAAGGTAGCTTCCAGCAAGGATTCGCTGGAGCAGATTCGCGGACTATTGATGACGAGTTTTGGCCGAACAGGCTTACTCGATTACCCAAAATCCACAATGTACGAAATCACTGATCAAACGAAAACGCTGGAATCAGCGTACCAAAAGGCTGTTGCACCCTGCCATTATATGTCTGAATCGGTTTACGCCGTGCTTACAGGGAAGTTTATCCGAACCGGCAGCACAGGTTTTAAGGTGTTTGAAATCAATAAAATTGATACGATGGTGGCAAAAAATCCGGAAAATATGACCTTGGCCAAGGTGCCTTTCGAATTCTGGTGCCACGGCAATGATCCTGTTTGGGATATTGAAATCAGCCACTATGATGGCGGGATCTTTTACCAAAATGAAGCCGATGGTTCCGCTTGGTTTTGCCCTTGGGGGCCTCCGAAAATTGGTGGTGCTGTCTGGACGTATGACGTTCCGGAAGCAAAAGGGGTGACAGGCGCCCTAAATATTGTAATAAAAAAAGCTAATACGCCCGATCCTGCGTCAGGTAAGGTGTATGACTATGCTGTCGAACTTACCGTCGGTGGAAAAAAACTGAAAGGGTATGCTGTAAAAGGCCCTGGGAAAGTACTCGGACCGGAAGGCGAACAATAATATGTGCTTTGGGGATGACTTTCCTCAGGTAAGGCGATTTTTCCTTTTGTAACTGGTTAGGTGGTCACGTCTGGCAAAAAATGTGCCTTTTTGGGCCGGACAGCGTGCCATCTAACCAGTTCTTTTTTTAAAATATTAGGAGGGCTGTTGACGAGATGTGGTAGCAGCAGCCCGCTTATTATTCCTCCAATGATTCCTCCACAGAAAGTTTCAGGCTTTGTAATTCCCCCTTATGCACATTATTTTTGAAGATTATTATCTCCTTGTCATCAACAAACCAGCCGGACTCTCTTCTGAAAGCGGCGCCAGCAGACATCCCTCTGCTGAAACTGAAGCGCTGTTGTATTTCACGAAAAGCCTCAATGAAAGTTCTACTTCCAATCGTCTGAAACCAACGCCCTATCTGCGGGCCGTTCACCGGCTCGATCGTGCATCCAGCGGAGTGTTGGTTTTTGCCAAAACAAAAGCGGCACTCACCCACCTGATGGGGCAGTTTGAGCGAAGAGAAACGGAAAAAATATACCGTGCAGTGGTAGAAATTATCCCAAAACCAGCTTCAGGCACGCTTGCTAACTTTTTGCTCAAATCCGAAGACGGCAGAAAAGCGATTGTCACAGAAACGCAGGTGAAAGGCGCTCAACCCTGTGAGCTAACCTATAAAGTAACAAAAATGAAAGGCAAATTCGCAGAACTAGAGGTGCATCCGCTTACAGGCCGATTTCATCAAATACGGGCTCAATTGGCACACTTCGGGAGCCCCATCGTTGGCGATGTGCTTTACAATGCTAAACCCCTCCGTGAACACGAAATTAAACTCCATGCCGAAAAACTGACCATCAAACACCCCAAAACAGGAGAAACACTGGTCTTGGAAGTGCCTCCGGGGGAGGGTTGGTGGTGATAATCCTCTCCGCCAACTTGAAACAACCCGGTGTCAGGATACTTTGCTGTTGTAAACCGGTTTTATAGGTCAAAGGTCAATTCCACGACATCTGTTTCCGGACGTGACTGGCAACTTAAAATGTATCCGGCCTTTACTTCGTCGTCGTCAAGGGCGTAACAAGCGTCCATGGTTACTTTTCCGCTGACCAATTTTGCCATGCAGGTTGAGCAGGCGCCTGCAGTACAGGAATACGGTGGGTCATATTTCGCTTTGATCAACACGTCTAAGATTGTGGCTCCTGACGGCACAGGCAGCTCAATCCGTTCGCCCTTTAGATGAACAATGACCCGTTTTTCACCTCCGGTACCGGTATTAAATTCACCCGGAACGTGGTTGGCATTGGCAAAATGCTCCGTGTATATTTGTTTCGCTGCAATGCCACGCTCTAAAAGGACTGACTTCACATCGTCGGTCATACTGCCCGGGCCACACATAAAGTAAAAGCAATCGTGTTCAGGTCCGCGTGCAAGTTGTTCGTCCAAAAATTCATGCACCATCTTTCCCGTTATTCTGCCTGTCTTTCCTTGCCAGTTGCTGCTGCTTTTCTTGAATATTCCGAACAGGCCACCTCCCCCTTCTTTTTTTGGCTGACTCAATACGTACTCTACATGTAATTGCCCTACATACCGATCAGAAAGACGATCCAACTCATCTCGAAAAATGATACTTTCCTCATTTCTGTTCCCGTAAAGCAGAAAAATTGCG
>JBIPOY010000252.1:0-5273 GCA_044378705.1 Saprospiraceae bacterium | reverse complement strand
GTTTTTCGCCTTACTGATGACGTTATATAACTGGTTAGGTGGCACGCTGTCTGGCCCAAAAAGGCCCATTTTCCGCTATACTTCGCAGATTTTGCAGGCCGTAGCGGTGCTACGGCCTGCAAAAATCTGCTTCGTCTGGTCAAAAATGGCCACTTTTTTATCTCAGACGCGACCACGCTAACCAGTTACGAAGTTGTTTTGAATGTTGGCTACAAAAATTTCAATCTACCCAACAGGGCACGGGTGCTTGAAATGAGAAAATGGGGGTAAGAGGGAATAGCCACTACAGCGTCACTACATCTTTAAATTGCATCATTTTATCTAAATAAATTGAACATTTCTGGGAGAAACATTGTCTTTGAACCTGAATACATGCTACCTTTTTCATCACATAGAACTTCATTTTCAATACGATGTCTCAATTTATTAAGTTTTTGTTTGCTTCCTGTCTGGGTACAGCGCTTGCGCTTGGTTTGCTCACGGTTGTCGGTATCGGTTGGCTCACCGGGCTGGCTAGTTCTGCTACTGAAAAAGAAATGGTCTCCATAGAACCCAATTCTATCCTTGAACTTGATTTCAAACAGGCTATTCCTGAAAAAACAAACAACTTGCCCTTGGATCCATTTGACTTGGAAAACGACAAGGTACTGGGGCTTACGGACATTGTAGCCGCCATCCGTCGGGCGAAGGCAGACGCCGACATCAAGGGAATTTATTTGAATCCGAGTGCTTTGGCAACAGGTAAGGCTACGGCGACCACACTGCGTCAAGCCTTGGCTGACTTTAAATCCTCCGGAAAATTTGTGGTTTCTTATGCCAGCTTTTACTCCCAAGGCGCCTATTATCTTGCTTCGGTTGCCGACAGTGTGTTGATGAGCCCGCAGGGAGCTGTAGATTTTCGCGGTTACTCTAGCATGGTACCTTTTTACAAAGGCTTGCTGGATAAATTAGACGTGCAAATGCGCATTTTTTACTGTGGAAAATACAAAAGCGCCACGGAGCCTTTCCGTCTGGAAAAAATGAGTGAAGAAAACAGGCTTCAAACGAGGGAGTATTTGAAGGCCTTGAATGACATTCTCATACACGATGTGGCAGAGAGTAGGCACATCACGGAAGCCGAATTGCGTCAAATAGCCGACCGTTTTGACGGTTTTAGCGGTCAAAAATCGGTCTCCTCTCACCTCGTGGATCGCTTGGTTTATGAAGATGAGGTGTTAAGTTTGCTGCGAACGAAACTTGGCTTAAACGAAAAAGACAAGTTGAATCGCATCGGCCTTAACGATTATGTTAAAACACGCGGACCAAAATTAGAGCTCAGCATCAAGGATAAAATTGCCGTCGTATATGCAGAGGGCACCATCTTTGATGGAAAAAGTGCCGAGGCAGGCAGTATATACGACGAAAATTACATTAAAATTCTCCGTAAAATCAGAAAAGACAATACCATCAAGGCCATTGTCCTTCGGGTAAACTCCCCGGGAGGCAGTTCACTTTCAAGCGACAATATCCTCCGTGAGTTGGATCTGTGTAAGAAAGCCGGAAAGCCCATCGTGGTCAGTATGGGGGATGTTGCAGCATCAGGAGGGTATTACATTGCCTGCCATGCCGATAGTATTTTTGCTGAGCCTGGGACAATTACCGGCTCCATCGGTGTATTTGGGATGATTCCAATCCTCGAAAAAACCATGCGCAACAAATTGGGTATTACTTATGACACCGTCAGAACGGGTCGTTTTTCTACGTTCGGAACGCCATTTTATGATTTTTCTCCGGAAGAAGCGGCATTGATTCAGGGCCGTGTTGATGGTATATACGAGGATTTTCTTCAGAAAGTGGCCACGGGGCGTCGAAGAACCCCTGAACAAATCAATGAAATCGCGCAAGGCCGCGTTTGGACAGGTCAAAAGGCCAAGGAAATTGGACTGGTAGATGATATAGGCGGCCTAGACCGTGCCCTCGCCGCTGCTGCCAAACTTGCCGGTTTGGAAAAATACCGTACCACAGAATACCCGAAAACGCTGTCGGGCTTAGAGCAACTGATCAGCAAATTAACGCGGAGCAACGAGCGGGATGAAAGCGCCAAAGCGTGGATGGCCCGCCAAGAGCTCGGCGAAATGTACCCTGCCTACAAATCAATGCAAGAGTTTCGTCGTAGCAAGGGTATCCTTGCGCGGCTCCCGTTTGAAATGATTGCAAACTAGCGCCTTTGGCGCTCCTGCTGCGTCCAAATGTGCTGTAGAATCGCTTCTGCAGTACGTTTGGACGCACCACCCTCTCCCAACAGTTGTCTCAATGCCGCGTACGCTGCCTTCAAAGCTGCGACATTGCCGGGTTCAAGTATTTGTCTCAAAGCAATTATTAAGTTGTCTCTGTCTAGATCTTCCTGAATGAGCTCCCTGACCAATGGTTTGTCGGCAATCAGGTTTACCAAAGAGATATATTTGACCCGGATCAGCCGTTTGGCAATCTGGTAAGAAATAGGGTTTCCGGCGTAACAAACGACTTGTGGCACATCAAAAAGGGCAGCTTCAAGGGTTGAGGTGCCGGATTTTACCAAAGCCGCCGTGGCGTGCTGCAAGAGCTCGTATGTATGCCCCTGTATGAACTGTACATTGGGGTAATCTGCCAGAAAAGGCGTATAAAATGCCCGGGTTAAGTTCTTTGTTCCGGCTACGACAAATTGATAATCCGGAAAATTTGATGCAACGGACAACATTTTGGGCAGCATATTTTTCACTTCCTGCACGCGGCTTCCCGGCAACACCGCGATGGTATTGGGCGGAAACGCAACATTGGGCTGGTCATGGACGGCAAAATGTTGAATGGCATCGAGCAACGGATGGCCGACATAGACGGCATCAACGCCATATTTTTGGTAAAACGCCCGTTCAAAGGGTAATATGACCAACATGAGATCAACATCTCGCTGAATATCGTGTACCCGCGATGTATGCCAAGCCCAAATTTGGGGGGATATATAGTATATCACGGTAATGCCCTGTTTTTTGGCCCATTTTGCAATCCGAAGGTTGAATCCGGGGTAGTCTATCAGCACCAGTGCATCCGGCTTGAATTCCAAGATGTCCTTTTTGCAAAAGGCAATATTCCCCAGAATCGTTCGAATATTCCGGAGTACTTCCACAAACCCCATAAAAGCTAAGTCGCGGTAATGTTTCGCGAGGGTTGCACCGGCAGCGGCCATCAGGTCACCTCCCCACGCCCGACATACAAGGCCGGGTTGCCGGGAGTTCAGTGCTTTTAGAAGATTGGATCCGTGTAAATCACCGGAGGCCTCTCCGGCAATGAGGTATAATTTCATAATGGATAACAACGAACAAAGGCGTCAGGATGTTTTTGACATCTGCGCCAAGCCTGAAAAAAAGGAAGCGGAACATGCCAAGTGCATGTTCCGCTTCCGTAATAACAGCAATACAATGTATCTGACTTGTAACTGGTTAGCGTGGTCGCGTCTGAGACGAAAAAGTGGCCATTTTTTGCCAGACGAAGCAGCGCTACGGTCAAAAAAATCTGCGAAGTATGGCGGAAAATGGGCCTTTTTGGGCCAGACAGCGTGCCACCTAACCAGTTACGCTTACTTAATAACGACCAACTGCGTTTGAGCGATACCGTCTTTGCCTTGTAAGACAACACGGTACGTACCGGAATTCAGGTTCAATGCGTTCAAAGAAACAGCATGGTCACCGGAAGTCAGTTCGCCCAAATCGCGGGAAGAAACCAAAGAACCAAGGGTATTGAACACCATCAGTTGGATGTTTTGTGCATCGCTCAGGCCAAAACGCACTTCAGTCAAACCACTGGTAGGGTTTGGCATCATGCTGAAAGAACTGAGATCCAGGTTTTTAACACCCACAGAAGACGTAATATTCACGTTGTCCAGGTACAAATTGTTGCCGTATCCGCTTTCCGCAACGAAACGGAAGATAACAGAAGAAGCACCGCTGAAGGCACTGATGTCAATAGCGTTGCTCACCCACTCCGCCGCTGTTGGCGTGTAAGCAGTGGTGAGAGCAGGAGCAGTAGCCAAACCATCGGAACCATCGTGGAAAATAGTGGTCCAAGTTACGCCACAATCCGTGGAAACATCAATCCGCAAAGAATCAAGGTAGGTAGGATCATACGTTGCGTAAGCGTGGTCAAACTTCAGGCTTGCGGCACTGTTGGCCAGTGACAAATCAATTTTTGGAGAAATCAGTTCAGTTTTGGCGTTCGCGTAGTCAAACATGTTATTTTTTGCAGAACGCGTGCTGCCGCCGGAACCGGCACCGGAAGACAATTTCCAGCCGTTGGTGCCATTGTTGATCACATTCCAACCTGCAGGTGGGAAGGTAGCACTCTGGAATGTATTTTCAAAAGGAATGGCAGCCGGTACATCCAACAACGCTTTGATGCTCAAAGAAAGCAAGTCAAGTGAGTTGGTCTGAACGCCATTGTTTGAATTGACAACCTTAACCTCAATTTTGGTGGTTCCGGAAGTAGAAATAGTGATGTTTGACAGCGTTACAACCTCAGAAGCACCCGCAGCAAGGTTGCCGGTCCAGTTCAAGTTGGTCCAAGCGCCTGTGCCCACTCTGTACTGCAAAAGTGCAGCAGTGATGGCCGCAGTACCTGTGTTTTTCATCGTGAAAGACGGAGAAGCACCGGCTGCACAAACGAAAGGATTCATGGTGTTGAGCGTCTTGATACCTGCAGAAGGAACACTTCCCGTGGGCATAGAGCGCGCAGAGTTGTACACTTCTTTGGTGGCATCTTCCTGCAGCCAAGCAGATGCGCCCAACTGATTCAGGTCATAGGAATAAGCGATAGGCCATGCGAAAGTGTATGTTTTGGTTTCACCCGCAGCAAAGGCTCCGGTTGAAGTTCCGCTTGCATTGGGCAGCATTTTGCGCATCACCTGGAAAAAGTCAAGTTCGCCATTGGTGCCGGGAGCTGTTTGAAAGTTGATGGCTTCTTCTACAACAGCAACATGCAGGCGCAGAGCACCTGACAAGGCAACATCTGATTTTACAGAAATGCTGATGATGATAGAATCGTAGTCAGAAGACAAGGTGTGGCTCAACTGGATCTCAACAGGAGACGTAACACCAGACCGTGCATCAACCTCATCTTCGGTCAGACAGATGGGTGCGTTGTCGTAGTAATTGCAATCGTTGGTGATACCCGTACCGTCCATAAAGCCGTTTGGTACACCGGTAACTCCATAATACGTGACGCGGGTAGCAACGTCTGTTTTGTTTTGAGCGTTCATTGGGTCA
>JBIPOY010000251.1:0-5275 GCA_044378705.1 Saprospiraceae bacterium | reverse complement strand
ACTCTGCGGTGATTACATTGCTGTGTCTATTGGTATTTGGGTGGTTCAAAAGCAAGGCGACCGGACAACCACCCTTGAAAGGAGCGCTGAAGGTCGCCGCCATCGGTACGGCAGCAGCCACAGCAGCATATTTTGTTGCAAAATTACTGGGCGCAGGTTTGTAATCGTTGGCGTAACGCCGCAAATACCATTTTCCCTACTCTTGAATGATAAACGTCGTTCTTCGATTGGCCTGGTGCTCTGCTTCAGTACAGCGCGTACAAGCACACAAGGCCGTCGGTTGTGATTCGCCGTATCCCATGGCTGAAAGCCTATTGGAGTCAATACCCTTGGAAATAAGATAATTAACGGCACTTTGAGCACGCCTTTGTGACAACGTTTGGTTGTACGTATCGTTGCCTCTACAGTCGGTGTGGCTGCCCAACTGAATGCGAACGGTCGGATTGCTGCGCAATACCTCTGCCAGGCGGTCAAGGGCCGGCTCCGCATCGGGGCGTATATCCCACCGGTCGTAATCGTAATATATATTCTCCAAGACAATCTCCCGGTTTCGATAAATTTTATCCAACACGATTTCTATTTCAAAGGTTTGTACCGGCGTAGTAGCCACCTTGGCAATGCCTTTGGTGCTGAATTTAGCTGTATTAGACAAATACCCGGTCAGCCCGGCGTTGAATGCGTAGTCGGTATTTTCAGCCAGTTCTAGGGTAAAAAAACCATCCTCTTTGGTCGTTAAGGAACGTTTTTGCGCGCCAAATTCCACTTGAACCCCCGCACCGGAAAGGGGTTTTCTGCCCAATACGCTGCTGTTGGGATCTGCCGGATCAGCACGTATTTTTTCAAGTACATACCCTTCCAGAACCATTTTGTAAACCGCAGGTTTTGTGGGGGTGGTATCCACTACGGCGGGTTTTGGCAACGGCACCCGCTGTTCAAAACGACAAATATCATCTCCGCCGCGCGCGCCCTCCATAGCGCGATTGGTGGTAAAAAAACCGGATCGAAGGAGTTCCCCGGGAGCCTTGGCAATAGCCTTTCCGGCGGAAGGCAATACCAGAAAACTGAAGTCATCTGCACCACTGTTCACCGGTGCTTTGAGGTTGATGGGGGGCGCCCAAGCGTTGCGATCTACTTTATAGGTACTGAAAATATCCATACCACCCATCCCCGGCAAACCATCTGAAGCAAAATACAGGGTATCGGCGTCAAACGTCGGGAAAAGTTCATTGCCCGGAGAGTTAATATTCCTACTCAGCGCTTTGGGCTCATCCCATCCCACATCACTGTTGGTGTTGCGCTGCATGGCGTACAGGTCGTAGCCGCCCCATCCGTCAGGGTCATTGCACGCAAAGTAGAGCGTGTTCCCATCACCGCTCAAGGCAGGGTGTAAATAGTGCATTTTATCTTTCTGATGCGGTAAGGGAACAGCGGGATACCACGCAGCGCCCTCTTCCTCGCGCATTACCTGGTATATTTTATTGCGCCCGTCATCGCCTTGGTAGGCACTTACGGCCCTTGAAAAAAACATCTCGGTACCCGTTTTATTAAAACATGGAACGCCTTCATTGCCTTTGGTATTAATTTGATTGTCAAACAATTGTGGACTCACTCCGTCAGGTTCGACAATCAAAATATCCATGTACTTATGCCCGGTCCAGGGATACTTTTCTTTTCCGGCGCCCAGTGCCCGGTCACTGGTAAACACGACGCGGCCATCGGTAAACAGTGCGGGAGAAAAATCGTTTTGAGCGCTGTTGAAAGACGCCGTGCCCACACTCCAGCCGTTGCCAACGGCTTCCTTCAGCCAACCCTCCGCCACCATGCAGGCCGTGATTTCTTTGCGGTATTCGTACGGCGACCCAATTTCAATGCCCAATTGTTTGAACGCTTCCCTCGCCGCAGCATAGCGTTCCAGTTTTTTGAGCGAAAAAGCCTGTGCTTTAAGCGCCTCTGTACCGTAGTTATTGTCATACGCCACGCTAAACCACTCAAGTGCCTTTTCATCTTGGCCAAGATGGCGGTACGCATCGCCTAGGAGGTAAGCCAACTGCCCGCGTTCCCGACGTGTTTTGGTCTGAGCCTGTTCTTTTTGCAACATGGGAATGGCAACAGCATATTGTTTTAGCTCAAATGCCGTACGACCATCCCTTACCTTTAAGGTGTAGCTGCAGGATGAAAAAACTGGCAACACAACACAGAATAACACAAAGACGCGCACCAGGCAAACCGCCGCCGCATAAGGTTGAATGGGTGAATATTTCATAAAGCGTCTATTTTTTATTTCTATTGAGGGGCATGCTGTCTGCCCCAAAAAGGAGCGTTTCCTGCGATACTTCTCTCATTTTTTTGACGGTACCACTGCTAATCACTTGCAAAAATCTACTTGTCTGGCATATATGGCCACTTTTCGCCTCAAGCGCTACCCCCCTAAACAGTTACAAAGTTATGCCTTTTCAAGATCAATTATCAACGGAAGAGATGGACATCCTGCTCGTACCAGCATACTCATTTGACTCCCTCAAAACAAAAAATACAGGGGTGGCGTTGTTTCATGGAAATTTTCGGACGCTTACACTCCTTACCACTATTAAACACGGGTAACTATTTTGGTGGCACTCGGTCGGGCACAAAACGAGCTTCTTTACGCTAGACCTTAACTGTTTTTTTGATCATAGTGCTGCTAAGTAACTACAAAAAACCACGCCGTCTGACAGAAATCAGTCATAACTACTTTGTGTTGACAATAGTAAAAACACGAAATGAATTTATTTTTGTACGAAATTCGCACAAAGTTCGTTCTAACCCTCGACTTACTTGCCCATTGTTCCTACACCGCTGTTCCATGATAAAATCAAGCCTAATCACTGCTGCAATCCTTGTCTGTACCATCGCACAACCCATTTCTGCGCAATCCGAAAAAGCACCCGCGAATACGACACCTGCTCAGGAAGTGCTCACAGAAAAATCTGTCCATCTCGAATTACTCGATGCAGAAGCTTTCAAACCCAAATTCCTGGATACAACGACAGCACCAACCATTATTGCTTTTGGCTCCTGTAATAGGGTAACCATGTCTCAAAGTATGTGGGAGCACGTAGCCGCCAACAACCCAAACCTGTGGATTTGGCTCGGTGACATCATTTACGCAGACACCGCTGATATGAAAGCGCTGGCAGCCCACTACCGACGCCTGAAAACAAACCCCGAGTACAAAAAATTGCGCGATAAATCACAAATCATCGGTATCTATGACGATCATGATTATGGCTACAACGATGCTTGCAAGTACTACCCCATGAAACGCAGCTCCAAAAAATGCCTCATGGACTTCCTTGACGTGCCGCTCAATAGCCCTATTCGCAAACGGGATGGCGCCTATCAATCGTACACCTTTGGCAAAATCGGACAAAAAATCAAGGTGATTATCATGGATTTACGCTGGTTTCGCGACTCCCTAGTACCCGATCCAAGCAAAGAAAAACGCTATAACCCCAGTCTCGACGGCGAAATGCTCGGCGAAACGCAGTGGGTATGGCTAGAAAACGAACTGACCAACAATACTGCCAATCTTACCATTCTTTGCTCCAGTATTCAAGTGCTCGCCGACGAGCACGGCTACGAAAAATGGGGCAACTTTCCCAACGAACGCAAACGACTCCTCAAACTCATCGGTGCCACCAAACCCAAAAATCTCCTGATCCTCAGTGGCGACCGACACATGGCTGAAATCTCAAAAATTCAGCTCGAAGGACTACCCTACCCGCTGTACGATTTTACCTCAAGCGGGATGACGCACATGCGCAGCGCCGGACCCGAAGCTAATAAGTTTCGAGTGGGTGAAATGATTGTCAAGAAAAATTTCGGCCTCCTTAAAATACATTGGGAAGGCGAAAAACCCGTTGTTACTATGGAGGTGCGCGGACAACAAAATGAAAAGTTTATGGAAGAAACCGTGCGGTATTAATTCCTCAAACGAAGGCTGCAATGGCAACAAAACACCGTACAATCGGCAACCTATTTTTATCTTCGCCCCATGGAATTCCTACAACAGCACGTCGAAGCCCTTATTTTTGCTTCTCCTCAGCCTATTCCCTTGGTCGATATCAAGTCCGTCTTGGATGAAAGTCTGCTGACAGCCGTATCAGAAGAGGAACTTGTTGCCGCAATACAACTGACCCAACAGCAATATCAACAGGATCAATTCGCCTTCGAATTGGTGGAAATATCGGGCGGCTGGCAGTTTCTTACCAAGGGCGCTTACCATACAAGCGTCGCTATCTATCTAAAACAAACCACCAAAAAACGCCTTTCCCAAGCAGCGCTCGAAACCCTCGCGCTTATTGCTTACAAACAACCGGTCACTCGGGCCGAACTAGAAGAAATTCGCGGTGTCAGTTGTGATTATGCCCTCCAAAAACTTTTAGAGAAAGAACTTGTTTCTATCGTCGGGCGTAGCGATGGGCCGGGCAGACCTCTGATTTACGGTACCACCGGAAAGTTTATGGATTATTTGGGAATCAACCGCTTGGCAGATCTACCCAAGCCAAAAGACTTTAAAGATCCGGAAAATTCCGTCGGAGAAATCCCCACACTCGAAGAATACACTCCCTCCACCGCTGCCTCGAAAGAAGCCTAACACCCTGACAATCAATAGCAAATGGATTCAACGCTGCATCAACCACTGGTCAATCGCGTCGCCAATAGTAAATTAACCACTATTGATCTGGAACAATTCTATCCAGCGGGTGAAATCGTTCCTTTCGACCTAAAAGAGTACCTCTTTATGGCGCTCATTCTGAAGGAAAAGGACTTCCGAGAAGCCCTTAAAATCCACGACTGGCAACAGTATGTGGGAAAAAACTTGGCTGTTTTTTGTTCGGCAGATGCTATTGTTCCCATGTGGGCGTACATGTTGGTGGCTGCATACGCAACTCCATTCGTCAACGATATTGGCCTGTGTGCGGTAGAAGATTTTGTTGAAATGGCCTTTCAGAAAAAAATAAACGCCCTCAATATACTAGATTACGACGGCGAACGCATCGTAGTAAAGGGTTGCAGTGACAAGCCCGTACCGGCCTCCGCCTACTTGGAAATTACGCGGCGCCTGCAGCCGGTGGCACAAAGCATTCTTTTTGGTGAACCTTGTAGTACGGTGCCGGTATTCAAGAAAAAATGAATGTAGAACAGCCTTCTAGGCTGTTTATTGTCGACAATTGTTGATACTTGAAGTAAGAGGGCTGTTGATACTTGAAAAATAACAGCCTAGAGGGATGTT
>JBIPOY010000026.1:0-15216 GCA_044378705.1 Saprospiraceae bacterium | reverse complement strand
AAGCCACCAAAAAACATATCCTACTATAAAAAATGGCAAGCCCGTGATCAGCAACAGTCCCTCCCATAAAGCATAAGCAAGCGGCTTGTTGCGGGCGTATTCAAAAACACCTTGGTCGGTAACATGGGCGGCTTGGAGGGCGGCGCAATAGGCGTCGGTTTCAGTCCTGAGCGCGTTGTCGTCAATATTTTGAGTGATGATTTTTTTTCTGAAGGAGAAATATTCTTCTTGGGTACTTGCGGGAAAATTTGGTTGAAGGATTTTCTCTAGTTGAAGGATAAAAATTTGGCCTTCATCATCACGGGTGTCCAATACGAGTGAACGAACATTTTTTTCTAGGATAAGTGTAAAATCACGGACCGCCTGTTCATGATTTGTGTGTTCAGACATTGCCCAATCTGCCGGGGAGATCGGAGCCCCGAAATGGACGATCACTTCGCTGCGAAACAAATCAGGGGCACTATAGCTCAGTCCAACGGGAATTATTTTTACGCCCAACTGCCAGTTGTTGCGATTTTCCGCACCAAAAGCGATGCGTGCGGTGCCTGTTTTGAATGGTCTCACCCATCGTTCCATCCAACTTACGCCTTCTGCTGCGATAAAAAGGACACCGTTACTTTCCAGGTGCAGAAAGGATTGTTCGAAGGCGGCATCATTGTTTCGGTCTTCGCCCTCCGCAACATCTTCTCGGCGTTTTACAGGAATACTGAACAGGCGCTGCAGTATCCAGTTGCTGACGGGGTGTTTGAAGAGGCTATAGTTGGCGAGGAAAAAAGGCTCCTGACGGATGTAAACACAGGTATTGAGCACATCCATGAGGGTACTGGGGTGATTGACCACCAGAATGGCGGGGCCGTCAAATTTAAGGTTTTGACGGCCTAGAACTGTTCGTTTGCGAAAAAAAACGAGGGTACTTACCCACGAAATGGTGCGCAGGAGTAAAAAAACAAACCGCAAAAATGGATGAATGGGTGCATTGCGGTACGACATGCGTGTTCTATGCGGCTTTGAGTTTTGCGCGCTTAGCGCCCTCCACTTTACTCTTTACGTATGCAGCGTCAATGACGAGTTGCTGTTTTTCACCTTTTCCCACGCCAATGGTTGGAAGATCGAACATGGCGTCGGTGAGGATAATTTCACACAGCGAACGCAGACCACGGGCGCCGAGTTTGAAGTCAAAAGCTTTTTCAGCGATCATCTCAATCGCAGAGGGTTCCATGATGAGTTTAATACCTTCCATGGCAAATATTTTCTCATATTGGCGCACCAAGGCATTGCGTGGCTCGGTCAGAATGCGCTGGAGTGATTTGATATCCAGCGGATCGAGGTGTGCTACGACGGGCATACGACCTACGAGTTCCGGGATCAGTCCGAAATTCTTAACGTCTTGGGGGCTGATGTATTGGAGCAGATTTTCCTTGTCAATTTCATCGGATTCCTTCTTATTGTATCCAATGACCTGCGTATTTACGCGGCGGGCGATTATTTTTTCGATACCATCAAAAGCGCCACCACAGATAAATAGAATATTTTGTGTGTTTATTTTGACGAGTTTTTGCTCGGGGTGTTTGCGCCCGCCTTGTGGTGGCACCAGCACTTCAGATCCTTCCAGCATTTTCAACATTCCTTGTTGAACGCCTTCCCCGGATACGTCACGGGTAATGGAGGGATTGTCCTGTTTGCGGGCAATTTTATCAATTTCATCGATAAAAACAATGCCGCGTTCGGCTGCTTTTTCATCGTAATCGCACACTTGAAGCAATCGGGAAAGAATACTTTCCACATCTTCCCCTACATAACCAGCTTCTGTAAAAATAGTAGCATCCACGATGGTGAAAGGGACATTCAGCAGTTTAGCAATAGATTTTGCCAGCAATGTTTTTCCGGTGCCTGTTTGGCCTACGAACAGCACGTTTGACTTTTCAATGTCAACATCTTCATCCGATTTAAGGCTGCCTTTTTCCTCCTGTTGAAGGCGCTTATAGTGGTTGTACACTGCGACGGAGAGCACTTTTTTCGCATCGTCTTGTCCGATCACATACTTGTCTAGAAATGCCTTGATTTCCCGAGGTGGGATAACCTTCAGAGGGCCGCTGAAGGGATTGTTTTTTGCCGCGATCACGGCTTCGCTTCGTTGTGGCTCCACACCGGCCCGGCGAAGTTCCTGATCAATGATTTCCTGTGATTTTTCAGTACAAGCTTCGCATATCTGGCCATCCAAGCCGGATACCAAAATCATGACATCATCTTCGCCACGCCCACAAAAAGAGCATTTGTGTTGTGGTGTCTTTCCTCGTTTGATCATTGATCGTTGTTTTCTTTTGTGTGTTTACCGGAAAAATAGTCATAAAGAACCGTTTACCCAGAAAAACAGGATGGTTATTGCTCAAAAAACCTTATTATGGTAATGCGTTGAACAATACCCTGACAATAAAAAAATATGGCGTTTGGAACAGGTTGACCAAGTCCAAACGCCATTAGTGGTGTTACTATTTACTTGGATTGGAGCGATCCAGTACTTCATCAATCAAGCCATACGCTTTGGCTTCTTCACCGTTCAGCCAGTTGTCGCGGTCACAGTCGGCTTCTACTTTTTCGTAGGTTTGGCCGGTGTGAACAGACAAGATATCGTACAGCGATTTCTGCATTTTTTTAATGAGTTTGTACGAGATTTCAATGTCTGATACTTGGCCTTGAGCGCCGCCGCTGGGTTGGTGGAGCATGATTTGGCTGTGTTTCAGACAACTGCGTTTGCCCTTTGCACCTGCGGCGAGCAATACGGCTCCCATACTGGCTGCCAGGCCCGTACAGATGGTGGCGATGTCCGGCGCTACATATTGCATGGTATCGTAGATCCCAAGTCCATCTATGACAGACCCACCGGGGCTATTGATAAAAATCTGTACATCGCGTTTGGGATCCGTGGATTCCATGAACAGCAGTTGCGCCTGAATGACATTAGACACATAAGAATCTACCGGCAAACCTAGAAAAATAATACGATCCATCATCAGGCGGCTGAAAACGTCGATGGCCTGTGCGTGCATAGGCCGCTCTTCAATGACCGCGGGTGTGAACGAACGAATGTCTAGCGGAGTAGTGGCAGCAATATACTTTTCGAGGTGCATGCTGCTCATGCCCAAATGCTGCGTTGCAAATTTCTGGAACTCATTCTTGTTAAACATAAGTATAGTCCTTTTTGAGGTAAATGAAACTACGTTATTATTCTTCAATGGAAGCCATCAGTTCAGCCCCTACTGCTTGTTCTTGATTGGCCTGCTTGGTGATGGCTTCTAAGATTTTGTGAAATTCGTCAGACGTCACGGCTTTGTCAGTTACCGTGATCAAATCTCGCATGGTTATGAAAATCTTCTCTGTCTCCAATTCTTTGCGTACTTCTTCCACATCCTTTTCATTCTCCATCATTTTTTGAACGCTGGACTCCAACAACTGATCAGGGATATTGTTGGCACCAAAATAGCCCCTTACTTTTTGCATAAAAGAGTATTCTACTTCAGAATCAGAGACTGTCACGTCATGAGCGTCCTTTACAGTGTCTCTGATGAGTGTCCAACGCAGGTTTTCTACAAAAGCGGGATATTGTTCTTCGATGGTATCTTTAGATAATTTCCCTTCGTTGGAGACATTAAGCCACCGTTTGAGAAATGTATCCGGTAGTTCTATCGAGTTTTTTTCCAGCAACCGCTTCTGTACGCTGCGCATCAGCACAGCATTGGAACGAATACTATAATATTGTTCGATACCTGCTTTTAGTTCCTCGATGGCGGCCTCGTAGGTAGTAATGGTGCTATTACCAAAATATTTTTTGAAAAACGCTTCATCCATTTCGACTTGTTCCACCCTGGTCACCTCTGCGATGGTTCCTTCAAACCATTCGCCCACTTCTCGGGTATCGCTGGCCTCCAAGCCGAGAATAAATTTCCTGTAGGATTCCTCCTTGGGAAAATTTTCCATGGTTCGGGCGTTGAAACGCAGCGTATCGCCTTTTTTAAGGGTCAAAAGTTGGTTGCGCATATTTTCATCGGCAACCGTGTTCACCAATATCGTGATGTCTGTTTCCCATCCACCTGCTTTGATGGAATCGCCCTCCAACTCAACCGATGCGATGCGCACCATATCGTTGGACTGAATGGAGTCTTCGATTTGGGTTCTCCCGGACATTTTTTTTTGGGCATCCAGTAGTTCTTCCTCGGCCAGTGCTTCCAAGTTGGATATGGTGAGGCGTTCGAATACTTCGTTCTTATCCAATCCTTTCAAATCAAAAGCCGGAGCAAGACCAATCTCATACGAAACAGCATATTCGGGGGAAGGGTTACTGATGTTGAAGGAGAATTTCTCCTGATTTTCGGTGGGCAAGGGTTGGCCCAACACGTCGAGTTTGTGGTCGCGGAGATAGCCGAAAAGTTGGTCGGCGAGCATATCATT
This sequence comes from Saprospiraceae bacterium, assembly GCA_044378705.1. Classification (GTDB taxonomy): domain Bacteria; phylum Bacteroidota; class Bacteroidia; order Chitinophagales; family Saprospiraceae; genus M3007. Next base: position 10,770 of record JBIPOY010000026.1, on the reverse strand, counting down.
CAATGCGTCGCCCAAAATAGAAGCGCCGTACAGTTTTTTTACATGGTCAATGGGAACCTGACCAGCCCGAAAGCCTTTTATAGCAACCTTTTGACGGAATCGCTTGAGTTCAGAATTGATTTTTGGTTGCAGATCTTCGCGGGTGACTGTAACGGTCAGTATGGCAGAGCTGTTGTCTAGGTCTTGTCGGACAACGGTGGGCATGAGCGGTTGTTTTAATAAAAATGTTGAAGGGAATCAACTCTAAAAGGGATACCAAATAGAAACCTATCCCTGAAAAAGTGTGCGGGCGGAGGGACTCGAACCCCCATGCCTCACGGCGCCAGATCCTAAGTCTGGTACGTCTACCAATTTCGCCACGCCCGCATTACAGTCAAATATCTTATTTAAACACAGCACATGATAACAAGGTTTAAAAAACACTCTGTTTTGTGCATATTGTGATCAAAAGTCAACAATCCTGACCTGAATTCTAAAATGGACGGCAAAAGTACAGCTTTCATACCAATTAAAGTATAGAATAATTAGAAATTAATTCAGAAGGTTGTTTTCAGGCCCAACCACCGAAAAATTTGCCTTATTTTTGTGAAAATTTTACTTCTATCCAACAGCGCTCATGTTTATCGAGGCAGATATTAATCCTACAAACACGGAAATGACAGATGACGAGTCTGAGCGCCACCTTATTTTGCAGACCTACCGCCACCTGTTGCATTCTTTCAAAACACCTCCCGACGAGAAAGACCTAAAAATGCTGCGCGCAGCGTTTGATTTGGCCGTCGAGGCACACCGGGAACAGCGCAGAAAATCGGGAGAACCCTATATCTTACACCCCATTGAAGTGGCTCGAATTTGTGTGGAGGAAATCGGATTGGGGCCCACCGCCGCAGTGTGCGCCCTTTTACACGATGTGGTTGAAGATACGCAAGTGTCGCTCAAAGACATTCACGAGCAATTCGGCGACCGCGTGGCGTTGATCGTAGATGGACTCACCAAGTTGGATGGCCTGCACGAAACAGAAAGCCCACAAGCTGAGAACCTCGGAAAAGTGCTCCGTACCATGCTCTCCGATGTGCGCGTTGTGCTCATTAAAATGGCCGACCGCCTCCACAACATGCGCACCATCAAAAGCATGCCGGAGAACAAACAAAAGAAAATTGCAGCAGAAACCTCTTTTATTTATGCCCCCGTAGCACACCGGCTCGGCCTCCACAAAATTAAAACAGAACTTGAAGACATCTGCTTTAAAATTGAACACCCCGATGAGTACAAAGACATTGCCCGAAAACTAGAAGAAAAACGCAAACTCCGCGGCGATTATATCGAAAAATTCATCCAGCGCCTCCATGAAATCTTTAAAGACCTCGAGTTCCCTTACCGAATTCTCGGCAGACCCAAATCCATCTATTCCATCTGGCGAAAAATAACCACCAAGCACGTTTCCTTTGAAGATATCTACGATCTCTTTGCCGTCAGGGTTATCATAGACGTTCCCAAAGAACTCGAAAAACGCCGCTCCTGGGATGTCTATTCTTTTATCACCGATCATTTCCAACCGGTGCCCGAACGCTTGCGCGACTGGATTACCACGCCAAAGTCAAACGGATATGAGTCTCTCCAAACAACTGTACTCGGCCTTGACAACAAATTCGTAGAAGTCCAAATACGCAGTGAACGCATGAATGAAATTGCAGAACGCGGTTTCGCAGCCCACTGGAAATATAAAAATGGCGGAAAAAAAGATGACCCTGATATTTACGAAAAGTGGCTCAACCGCGTCAGGGAAACCATAGAAAGCTCCTCCGGAAATGCCATTGAACTGCTCGCAGACATTAGAAGCGAACTTTTTACCGATGAGGTGCACGTGTTTACGCCCAAGGGGCAAATGAAAACGCTCCCGGAAGGCGCTTCAGCACTCGACTTCGCCTTTAGTATCCACTCCGATCTGGGTTGTACCTGCCGCGCCGTTCGCATCAACAACCGCGTGGTACCCATCCATTACAAACTTAAGGATGGAGATCAGATTGAAATTATTTCGGACAAAAACCAGAAACCCAGCGAGGACTGGCTACAACACGTGGCTACCTCCAAAGCCAAAAACCGCATCCGATCAGCGCTCAAAGAGGAAAAACGTATTCAGGCTGACTTCGGTAAAGAAATTATGGAACGCAAGCTTAAAAGCCTGCGGGTTCCCTTGGAAGAAAACTGTGACATGCTGGCCAAGTGGTTTGGTTACCACAACCGAATGGAATTCTTAAGTGCTGTTTACCTGGGACAAGTAGATCCTCGCCAAGTGAACCGGAATTTTCGGGCAGATGGTATTTATTTGGTAGAAAAAGAAGCCGTCAAGGTAGTTTCCACAGCCCCCTCCAAGGCGTTTGTGTACAAAAATAAGGCTGGAGTGAAACCGGAAATTATCATCAACGATGAGCCGGGCAGTTATTATCAATACTCCTTCGCCCACTGCTGTAACCCCGTGCAGGGCGATTCAATTTTTGGTTTTGTACTCACGCAAGGGGGTATCAAAATACACCGCGCCACCTGTCCCAACGCCAATAACCTCCTGGCTCAATACGGTCATCGGGTGTTGAATGCCACTTGGGGAAATACCTCCAAATCAGACTTTTTAACCAAAATTATCGTCACCGGTATTGACACTGGGCCGGGAGTCATTCAGCAACTCACCAACCGTATTTACGATTTGGGCATTAATATTCGCACATTTGAAATATCCGGCGAGGGCGGTTACTTTGAAGGGCATCTTGGCCTTATTGTGGTCAATACAGACCAACTGCATCGGGCCATCCTCGAACTCAGAAAATTTGATTGGGTGTCCAATGTGAGTCGTGCTGACTAACCGTGGGCATCGCATTACAATATTTTTCCGATTACTTCCCCAAATCCTAGGTGTGCCACTCCATTCGCCGCTTTTGCACGAATGGTTACCGTGTCGCCGTCTTCCAAAAATGCGCGGGAGATATTGTCTTTGAGCGCTAAGGGGGTTTTTCCGCCCCATGAAAGCTCGAGTAAGGAGCCGCATCCGTCGGGTGTTGGCCCGCTGATGGTACCGGAAGCCATGAGATCGCCCACCTGTACATTACATCCATTGACGGTATGGTGTGCAAGTTGTTGGGCCATAGACCAATAAAGGTATTTTGTGTTGGATCGGGAAACAATGGTTTCTGTGTTGGCATTGGCTGGCTTCAGGGATACTTCCAGCGCGATATCAAGGTTTTGCGCGCCTTTCCCCTGCAAATAGTCCAGCGGAGCCGGGGCTTGCTTGGGGCCTTTTACGCGGAAAGGTTTTAGTGCCTCCAGTGGTACGATCCACGGTGAGATACTCGAAGCGAAATTTTTCCCCAAAAATGGTCCCAACGGCACGTACTCCCAGCGTTGAATGTCGCGGGCGCTCCAGTCATTGAACAAGACGAGCCCGAAGATGTATTCCTCGGCTTTTTCAACGGGTATGGGTTGTCCCATGGGCGTTTCTTTACCGATCACAAAGGCCATTTCTAGTTCAAAGTCCAATTGCTTGGTGGCAGAAAAAATGGGCGTATCGGGCGCTCCGGTGGGAGGCAGTATTTGTCCGCTGGGCCGTTTGATGGGTGTTCCACTCACAACGATGGAGGAGGCACGGCCATGGTAACCAACGGGCATCCAGCGCCAGTTGGGCAGCAAAGGGTTGTCGGGGCGAAACATTTTACCTACGTTGGTAGCATGCTCAATGCTGCTATAAAAATCAGTATAATTGGGTACCCGAACGGGCATGAGCAGGGTGGCCGTTTTGCGGTCTGTCAGCAACTGGTCGGCCTCTACCGGTCTTGCCGGAAGTTCAAGCCATTCCTGCACCTTGCGACGGACTCGGCTGGTGATGGGTTTGCCCAACGCAATGAAATCGTTGAGCGTTGGCTGCTCGAATATTTTTTTGAAAAACCGGCGTTTCCCGAACATACCTGTTTCAGCGGCTTTTGCCAAATCAACAATATGATCACCAATGGCGATGCCTGCACGTGCCGTGGTGTGCCCGTTGGGAATAAAGATGCCGAAAGGCAGGTTGTAAATGGAGAAATCGGATTCAGCCGGAATGGTAAGCCACATGGATCAGAAAGGTGTTTTACTTGAAAAATTTTGAAAGAACAATAAAAAGATACGTCAAAGGTCGCTCTGGTTGTTTTGACAATCAGTCAACATCGCCTATTTCCTTTGCCGGATACTTGGAAATCAACACTTTGTCAATCTTACTCTTGTCCATGTCGATGATTTCGAACCGATAACCTTCTGTGTCGAGCACATCCCCTGATTTGGGTATTTCACTGAGTTTGTACAGAATAAAACCTGCCAACGTCGAGTAATCCGCGTCTTCAAAGTCGAATTCTTTGAGACTGACGGTTTCGCGTAGTTCGTCAATGGGGATCATTCCATCTACCAACAGGCTACCATCTTCCCGGGTGACAATATCGGGCTCAGCAGCATCATCAAGGTCAGGCAGGGTGCCAAAAATATTTTCTGTAAGGTCGTGCAGGGTGATTATGCCCTGGGTTGACCCGTATTCATCCACCACAACGGCGAAGTAATTGCGGTCTTTTCGAAAACGCTCTAGGATTTTGAGGGCGTTCATTGTCTCCGGAATATACAGCGGCTGTGTCACAATTTCACGGAGATTGAACCCTTTTTTTGTTTTTTTATCGATGTAATCCCTCAATTTAACTACCCCCAAAATGTTTTCAATGGAGTCTTCGCACACCAAAAATTTGGTATAACCGCTTTCATAGATAATACGGTCGTTTTCTGCCTCCGGAGCATTGAGGTCGAGCCATTCCACGGTGTTTCGGTGGGTCATGATGGTGTAGGCGTCGCGGTCGGCAAACCGGAGAATATTTTGGATGAATTCACTTTCTTTTTGGTGCAACACACCTTGTTGGTTGGCCATTTTCACCATTAATTTGATCTCGTCTTCCGAAATACTGGCCTGATCATTGGGTTTGATGAACAACAATCGCATGAACATCTTGGTAGACCAACTCAGAAAAGTGGAGACCGGGCCGGTGAGTTTGGTGATAAAACTCATGACGGGCGCGCAGGTGATGGCAAGCGTTTCTGCGTACTGAATGGCAATGTATTTGGGGGCCAACTCGCCCACAATCAGCGATAGATACGTGATCAGCGTTACGACAACGGTGAGTGAAATCTGTTCGGCATAGGGCTGAAAAGTTGGGACCAACGCAACCATGGGCTCCAATTGATGCCCGATGGCAACGCCTGCGTATGCGCCTTCCACTATACTGATGAGCGTAATGCCAATCTGCATGGCCGACAGATATTGGTCGATGTTGTCAAGGAGCCCTAGGGCAATGGCCGCATTTCGGCTTCCCTTCATCTTTGCCCCCTCCAGACGCGATCGTTTGGCGGTGAGCAAGGCTATTTCTCCCAAGACCAGCAGGCCGTGCAGGATGATGAGTATGAGTACTATAATTATTTCCATGGGTAGAATGCTAGCGCCGCGATTGCTTCATGTTTGTAATGTTACAGCGCAAGGCCCGAACTTTTAGACAGGACTGGGCGGCTCAGCAATTGAGTTTATGATCGGAATATGTGAGAAGTGATGCGCGCAATTATTTGGTTTTGGATGCAAAAATACCTTTATTGACTCAATTGCACCCGTTTTTTTATTGCGCTGCTTCAAAAAACAAAAAAAAATGTTAAAATCCAAAGAAAAGTTTGGCCTTCCTACAATATGCTCATACATTTGGCCTGAGTTAACGCTTACACACCAATTTTTCTTCACTACTTCAACGTCATCGCTTATCGAATTAAACTTGTACACCACTTAAATTCTTCTTTCTAATTTAATTGGTTAACAGCAAAACCACCTTTGCTCATGCAAGTTATGCCGATGATCCAAGATCAAGACCTGATCAACCTCTATGTTGACGGTGACGAACAAGCCTTCGAGACCCTGCTGTCTCGCCACAAGGCCAAAATTTACACTTCCATCTATCTTTTTGTGAAAGATCGGGCACTGGCCGAAGATATCTTTCAGGAAGTATTCATCAAGATTATTGACACGCTTCGCAAAGGGAAATACAACCACGAGGGCAAGTTTGTACAGTGGGCCATGCGTATATCGTACAATATGTGCGTTGATTACCACCGTCGGAACAAACGCCGCGCCCATGTAAACCCCTCTGAAGATTTTGACATCTTTGATGTACTCCGGGTGGGCAATGATGGCGCTGATACGCTGATGATGCGCTCCGAAACCCACAACCATATACGTCATCTGGTGGACGCCCTTCCCCCGGAGCAGCGCGAAGTGGTTATTCTACGCCATTATGCGGATATGAGTTTCAAGGAAATTGCCTCGCTCACCCGGGTGAGCATCAATACCGCTCTGGGGCGTATGCGCTACGCACTCATCAATATCCGTAAAATGATGAACGAACGGGAAGTGGTGCTGCAATAATACATCCCTTCTTGTGATGATCGGACAATCCCGAATTTTTCCAACGCGAAAAATTCGGGATTTTTTTTCTACAAATGTTGGACCTCTACGAGGTCTTTTATGCGCACCATCACCAATTAATCAAGGCGAATCTCTTTATGGGCATGGGACGTTGGACCTCTACGAGGTTTTGGGAATTTGGTGGTTTTTTGCGGTTGTTGGGTGTGCTTGTTAACAACCGCAATATAAATCCGCTCTGCCTAGGCGCTTGCTCACAGTTTTTGAATACTGTCCGTGGAAATCCTGGTATAACGCATAATTGTTTCAATTTCCACACCGTCAGTTTTCATTTGGCGGGCAATTTGTACCATGCCTTTTTGAACACCTTGTTGAATACCTTCATCAATGCCCTCTGCTTTACCTTCATCGAACGATGGATCCACGACATTCTTCAAGTCCCGGTAATGCATCAAACTATTTTCGTATTTGGATTGGTCTTTGCGAGACAGTTTGGCGATTTCAGCGGATTCGAAGCGTTTTTTTGAACACGCGATCATGTAGTACCTGAGAGCGTTTTTTGAGGTTGGGAAGTTGTTGGATGTATGACCAAACCAGCATGGTTTTGATTGACGAAGGTTTACCGTCAATGTACTAGTACTACCAAGTATTCAAATCACTTTACCCACAGACCAAGCGTGAAAAGAGTTAATATGACCAAAAAACCAGGCTGTTTCACACCAAAAAACAATTATTAGAGCATGATGGGACCGTATTTTTCAGTCTCCTTTTGTTGGCGACCTGCGCCAATTGTCAGACGCAACCGCGTACAGTGGATAAAATAGCGTTCAAGAGTTGTCCCGTACGATTTCAAATGGGTAATTTTCGGCTTTTTATACCAGACAAGCCACCACATGCGTATTTCGGCGTCATTTCCGGTTGATAACCTTACTTTTTGGAGAGAACAGTTACTACATTGGTCTTCAGCGTTCTCTGTTTTCATGCTGTTGGACAGTAACGACCACCACAGTCCATTGTTGGAAACAGGGTGGGACATGTTGGTGGGCGCCGGGGCGGCCCAAATGCTGCAAATGCCGGCAGGGGAAGCGTTTGAGGGACTTAAGACATGGCAAACACAAACGAACGACTGGCTTTTTGGCGTACTCGGCTATGATTTAAAAAACGAAGTGGAGCTGTTGACATCCGTACATCCCGATGGCATTGGCTTTCCCGATTTACTTTTTTTTCAACCCGAAACGGTTGTCGGCATTTCCGGGGGGCTGTTGGTCATCCACACCCTCATTGAAACACCGGAGAAGGTCATGGAAGCCATTAAAACAGCGCCAAAACAGCCGCGATTGCCCTCAGAATTCCCGCCAAAGATGCTGCCCCGGATTGTCACAGCCGACTACCTGGATACGGTGGCTGCCATCCGCCGACATATCGTAGAAGGTGATGTGTATGAAATGAACTTCTGTCAGGAGTTCTTTGCCGAAAATACCACCATAGACCCGCTTGCTGTGTGGGATACCCTCAACAAATTGGCGCGCGCGCCCATGGCCGCTTTTTTTCGCTGGCACGACCGATACCTGCTTTCCGCCAGCCCTGAACGATTTCTCAAAAAAGAAGGCAATAAACTGCTCTCACAGCCCATCAAAGGCACCCGTCGACGCGCGGTTGTGGACGATGATGCCATGCGTGCAGCGCTGGCCAACAGCGAAAAAGACCGCGCTGAAAACGTGATGATTGTTGACCTGGTGCGCAACGATCTCGCCAGGAGTTGCAGGCCCGGAACGGTAGCCGTGGACGAACTATTTGGAATTTATACCTTCGAGACGGTACACCAAATGATTTCCACGGTGACGGGCCAATTGCTGCCAACGGTACAACCTCTAGACGCATTGCGGTACGCCTTCCCTCCCGGCAGCATGACGGGTGCTCCCAAGGTGATGGCCATGGAACTCATAGAGCAATATGAAAAAACCCGTCGAGGCCTGTATGCCGGAGCACTGGGATATTTTGATCCCGCTGGAGATTTTGATTTTAATGTCTTGATCCGGAGTATTTTTTACGACCAAACAGCACAATATGTCTCCTTTCAAGTCGGAGGAGCCATTGTATTTGATTCCATTGCGGAAGATGAATTGGAAGAATGCAGGGTAAAAGCAGGTGCCCTCTTTGCTGCTCTTGGAGCGTTGTAGGGCACACAAGGAGCGAAAAAAGCGTTGATTATCCTGTTTGCAAAACTTTAACGTGCGCCAACACAAAATTTTTAACTTTTTCTTAACTGCCTTGTTACTTTTGCATCGTCTGACGTGCAAGATTCGTTTGATGTTCGATTGAACGGATTACGCGTTTGTGTATGTTGCTACTTTGAATAGCATCAACTTCGGTCTATATTTTCGCTAAAGCTATGCGCGAAACGCCTTGGGTAATAGATGTGCTGATTCCGGTTTTGAATGAGGAAGGTTCTTTGCCCTTTGTACTCAAAGCAATACCGGAGGGTTGGATTCGAAAGATCGTGGTGTGCGACAATGGTTCCACAGATCGGACGGTGGCGGTGGCCCTTGAAAATGGTGCAGAGGTGGTGGTGCAAAAAACGAGGGGGTACGGGAACGCTTGTTTGGCTGGGATAGATTACTTGCGGGCACTACCGGAACAAGAACAGCCGGATATTGTGGTGTTTTTAGATGGTGATTATGCTGACTATCCCGAGGAGCTGCCCCTGGTCGTTGGGCCAATTTTGAAAGACGAGATGGATCTGGTGATTGGGTCGAGGTTGCTGGGCAATATGGAAGCAGGAGCGATGACCCTTCCACAGCGATTTGGCAATTGGCTGGCGCCCTTCTTGATTAGCTTGTTTTTTGGGTATAAATTTACAGATTTAGGTCCTTTTCGGGCGATACGTTGGGAGAAGTTGTTGCTAATGGGCATGGTTGATCGAAATTTTGGTTGGACGGTGGAGATGCAGGTGAAGGCTGCGAAAATGCGATTGGCTTGTACGGAGGTTCCTGTTCGTTATCGGAAGCGGGTGCTGGGAGAGAGTAAAGTTTCTGGGACAGTGAGGGGAGCATTCAACGCTGGCGTGATTATTTTGTCCACTATTTTTAAAGCATTAATTCGCAGAAAATAACCGTTAAGCGTGCCGCGTATGGCATATTTTTTACTGTTTTCTGTATATATGAACCCAATTCCAATAAAACAAACCTTTTTACCACCACTTTCCTATGTTCGGATTACGCGCTCTTTTTGAAGCACTTGAGTATCAAGCCTTTGTTGATTTTGGCTATTTGATGCTCTTTATTTATTTCCTTGCAATGAGTGCTGTGACAGTTTACTGCCTGTTACAGTTTCATTTGCTTTATTTGTACAAAAAATACCACAAAGAAAACCCGGAAATTACGTACCGACAATACAACATCATCAGTGAGACGGTCCCATTTGTAACGGTTCAGTTGCCTATGTACAACGAAATGTATGTAGCGGAACGGATCATAGACTATGTAGCCGCCCAAGAATATCCGAAAGATAAATTTGAAATCCACGTTTTGGATGACTCTACCGACGAAACGGTCGGTATTGTGGCAGCCAAAGTGGAAGAACTGCGGGCGAAGGGATTCAACATTGAGCACATTCACCGTGTAAACCGACAGGGGTACAAAGCCGGTGCGCTCCAAGAGGCCATGCCCCGTGCAAAGGGTGATTTCATCGCCATTTTTGACGCTGATTTCACGCCGCGACCTGATTTTCTCAAAACGACCATGCCTTATTTTGAAAATGAAAAAGTGGGCATCGTTCAAACTCGTTGGGAGCACATCAATGCAGATTACAGTTTGCTCACCAAACTGCAAGCTTTGCAGCTCAACGTTCACTTCACGGTTGAGCAGGCAGGCCGTTCTTATGGTAATTTATTGCTTCAATTCAATGGTACCGCGGGTTTGTGGCGCAAAAAAGTCATCAACGAAGCAGGAGGCTGGCAGAGTGATACACTTACTGAAGACCTTGATCTGAGCTTTCGGGCACAAATTCTGGGCTACAAAATCCAGTACTTGGAGAAATTGGAGAGCCCGGCCGAACTTCCGGTGGAAATGAACGGCCTCAAAGGGCAACAATTCCGTTGGAACAAAGGCGGAGCGCAAAACGCCCGTAAACTGCTCCATTTGATATGGAAAGAAAGTGGCAACAAGCTCAACCTTGTGCAGAAACTCCACGCAACCAGTCAATTGCTGGCGTATGGAGTATTTCTCTGGGTGTTTATTGCTGCGGTGAGCAGCGTACCACTTGCATTTGCCTTCAGTGAGCTTGGTATTTCTACGCACTTTCTATCGTTC
>JBIPOY010000249.1:0-5319 GCA_044378705.1 Saprospiraceae bacterium | reverse complement strand
AGTCTTCTACGACATACGTTTGGCCCAGTACATCGATTTGGTCACGTATAGTTCCGGATGCAAAATTCCGCCGAATGGTGTAGATTTCCTTTCTACCTGAATAACCCATTTCCTCGTCCTCCACCTTTTCCTCGGACACTTCGTATTTTGATTCTGAGGGGGTAATAAATAAGGTTGTATAGTTTTTCCATTCTGATCTACTTCCTCCCCACATGTATGCATTTCGCTCCTTGCGTTGCTTGCTGATGTAGTCGAGTGATTCCAACTGTTTTGTCCAATTGTGGGTCACGACGTAACGAATTTTACCCTCAGGTAGTGTCGAATTTTCTTGTGCTTGGGCAATGGTTCCAGCGAAAAAAAAGGCAACAACAAGCGCCAAAAGCTTCATATTAAGCGGCATAATATCTTGGTTTACGGTTTTGACAGGTGTTTTTTGAATGGGTTAACACGCTTGCTGAATTTTTGTTGATCCCTGTATCGCATTCTACTTACCACCAATCGTTTTTTTTGATTTTATTTTCATAGCCGCGTACATTGTAGCTCACGCTCAGCATAAAATAGCGGGCCAATGTAGGCGCCACGCTCCGGGTCACAAAGTTGAGGGAAGCACGCTGTGTAATGTTGACACGTTGATTTAACAGGTCAAACGCAGCAAGGCGAACTTCTACACGGTTGTTTTTTCCAAACAGTCGGCGCACAGAGGCATTCCAAAGGGATATATTTCTGTCAAATGAAAAGCGGTCATTTCTGTACAAGGAGTAGTTGAAATTACTTTCCAAAAACATTTTATCAGCAAATTGCCATTTTATAGAAGCATCTGCGCTGTGTGTTTCAATGTTTTGTGTGAGGTCTTTGTTGATATCGTATTCTGTGTGGTTAAATTCGACATTTCCGTTTAGGCCTATGATGATTTTACTGTTGGGTGTAACAGAGAATCCTGTACGAATATTGTATCCATTGCTGTTGGTCTGTGTTTCCAAGGCGTCAATAAAAACTGGCGATTGATCAAAGTTGACGTTTCCGCTCAAATTGACAGACAGTTTTGTCTTAATAATTGGATAACTCGACCATATTCCCGTTGAAAATCGTGTGCCACCGGCTACGTTTTGTGGCCTAGCCGTCACCCGTACGAGTTCTCCGGTAAACTCTGTAGATTGGCTTTCTACAATTTTGCTATCATATACATTGTATTCACTCCACACACTGAAGTTTCCAAAATTAGCAGGATTCCAGTAATTCAGGCTTACATTGATACTATGGTTGGTTTCAGGCGCTAAATCTGGGTTTCCGATGTAGCGAAATGCGGGGTTGTTCACTTGTGGTATTGGCTGAAGCTGTTGAAGTTGTGGTTCGCTGACGCCGTATTCATAATTTCCGCTGATTTCCAAGTGGTTGGAAAATTCGTATCCTAGGCGTAGATTAGGCACTATATTGTTGTAATAACGACGGATAGGATCAACGAGTAAGGGTTCATTGCGGTCGCGAGAGTATTCACCATACAGGCGTATTTGTTGGGCTGCAATTCCAACGGATGCATTCAGGCCCTCGTGGGCATATCTGATACTGCTACCGATTCGGTTGTAAAGCGTTTGATTTTGATAGAAGACACTTAAACTGTCAATGCGTAGCCCGGTATTTTCCGGATCAGACACTTGGCGGTTAACGTTGTTGTTGCTTTTATTGACGTTGTAGAATGATTCCCAGAACCAGCGTTGTGTGATGGCCTCGGTAAACAGGACACTTGATTTCAATTGTTGGGTTTCATTGTTACCATCGTTTGCCTGTTTTACGGCACCAAATAACAGACTATTATTGGAGCTTAAAGCGTCTAAGGCATCGGTTTGGCTGTTGTTATAACCTCCGCTCAGTGCAAGCGAGCGGCCTTTTTTCTTAAATTTATGACGAAAAATGGTAGCCGCTGCTATCCTCCAGTTATCACCATCGCTGGTATTATCAAGGTTGAGGTTGTTGATAGGGTTGTTGTTTTCGTCGGAAAAAACCTGTAATTGTCTATTACGGCCATTGTTGTTGCCCAACCGTCCACTTGCCTTAAATATAAGGATGTTGGAGGAGTCAATGTTATGTTCCAAGCGGGTTGAAATGTTGTGTGTACCCCTAAAATCTGTTTTGCTGGTGGTGTCCGCATTAAAAAAGGAGGTGTCGCGCAGAAATGTCTGTCGGTTGTCAAACTGATCAACGGTCAAAGCTGTCTGGTTGTAGAAGTAGCTGACGTTGAATTTCGATTTTTTATTGTCAAAGTTATAGTTGGTGCCGGCGCCGAAGTTTTTGGTGAAGCCTCGTCCATCAAACCAAGAAATTGGGGCATCATCGCCTCCCATCATATAATAGTTTCCCCCTTGCGAAAACCCAAAATCCCCATTGTCTTGGCTACCAAATGTATTTTGACCTTTAAACTCACCATAATCTTCCCAGTTGACCCCGGTTTGGTTGATATTGTTGCCATACCCAATGAATGAAAGTTGTTCTTTTTCATTGAATTTGTTGTAATTTCCCCTGCCAGCCCATCGCGATTCATTTCCGACGGCTGCGGTTATTTTTCCAAAAGAACCTTTTTTGAATTCGGCTTTCAATTCAAGGTTCATGGCTTTTTCTTTTTTACCGTCATCGACACCGGTAAGTTTTGCCTGTTCTGATTTTTCGTTGTACACCTGTACTTTAGAAATCGTTTCTGCACCCAAGTTTTTAGTGGCCGCCTTTGGGTCATCCCCGAAGAAGCTCTTACCATCAACATAGACTTTTTTTACGTCTTTTCCCTGCGCTTTAATATTGCCCTCTGCATCCAGTTCGATGCCCGGGAGGCGTCTAAGAAGGTCTTCCACCGTAGACCCCGGTGGTACTTTAAAGGTGGTGGCATCGTACTCAATGGTGTCGCCACGGATACGAAGCGGGGCTTTGGCTGTTTTAATGACGACCTCCATGAGTTCGTTGGAGATGGGTTTGTTGCGCAGCGTGCCTAGGTCGTTTATGTCTTTGTTACAAACGGGAATATGCTGTTGAAACGGGAGGTACCCGATGTAGGATATTTTGAGGAGATAGGCAGTGTTTTTTACATTTTTAAAGAAAAAATTACCTTTTTCATCGCTCCTGGTATAGTTTTCAAGGGTTGTATCCTGAGGGTTTAGGAGCATTACCGTGGCGTAAGCCAGTTCGTTTTCCAAGGTATCTTTTGCTGTTCCCTTGATGGTAATACGGGAGGGCGCTTGGGCCATACCCATTTGAGTGAGGCAAAGTAGTAGGGCGAGGATCTGGACGGATCTTAACATAAGAATCATGAAAATTGGAGCAGTAGTAGGTACAGAAAAGGGTCGGACAAGGGTGTTTCAATTTACGAAGGCGCAATGTCCAACGAAAATGCTGCTTCAAGTGTTTTATTTAACTAAAACACAACGTTAAGACGGTCTTTTTAGACCAATCGGTTGGGTGGTAAAGAGTACAACAGGAGGGTATTTTCGCCAAAATATTCTTTGAAGGCAAGGGCGAAAGAGCCGGGGTTGGAGAAACCCACCATCTCAGAAATGGCATTGGGCGTTCCTGCCCGCTTTTCCAGCAAAGTTTTAGCTTTTTCCAAGCGAAGTTCACGTATTAATTGTACGGGTTCTTTGCCTGTCAGCACCATTAATTTTTTTGTGAAATGGGTTTTGGTCAGTTGCAATTTTCGCGCAATTTCATCGGCCATATAATCGGGATTTGCCAAGTTTTGTTCGATCATTTCAACTGTTTTGCGCAAAAACGGATCTTGAATTTGGATTTTATTGTCAGAAAAATAAAGTTGTACATACGCTCGGAATTCGTTGTGTTGTACTTTTCTCGCTTCTAGTAATCGCTGCACGGTGGCATCAAATTCATCGTCAATCACGGGGCGTGTAAACCAAGCATTTGCGCCGGCACGCAGGGCGTCAAGTTTACCCTCATTGCCGTATTTGTCTGTGAGGAGTACCACGGGCACGTGGTTGGTGCGTTCTGATAGTTTAATTTGCCGTGCTACTTCGATTCCGGAGTGGCCATTCAGTACAGTATCACAGATCACGAGATCCGGTAGCAAATCGTTGGCCATTTGAAGTCCTTCATTGGAGGTACTGGATGTTTCGATTTGAAAGCGGTCAGACAACAATGACTTCAGGTACAACACCACCTGTCGGTTGGGTTCAATCAGCAGGGCTATTTGATTTGGCTTTGGGCCATAGAAGGTAGGGAAATGAGGGGGTTCATCTGTTGAACGCACCAAACTACCTTGGGTGACAGCCAACACCTGCTGAGCAGCGGTTTCTTCGGCAACCTGCTGTATGTTGGCGCGAATGATTTCCCATTCCAGCGCTTTCTTTTTGATTAAATTTTCCCATTTAATGTTGTTTCGATAGCGTGAAACGATCAAAAATAGTATTACTCCCGCAATGATTGCCCCCAAGGTCAGCGCATGTTTTTTTTGGATCATTACACACTGGTCTTGATTCGCTATTTCCTGTGCGCGTAAAGTTGTCAGGGAGTCGAACTGAAGCTGCTGGTTCAGGTTTTCTTTCCGACGTGCTCGTACACTAATGGAGTCTTGGGTAATAGAAAGCAATTGTTGGCAATGAAGGGCTTGTTCGGGCAATTCCCAAGCGCTGCATTCCTGAACTATCACGGTGAGTAGGGCAGCCTTTGAAACAGGGTTGGTGTCATGAGTTGCATCCAGTTCTGCTTCCATCAACAGCCGCGTCGCACTCTTCTCGTCTTTATTGGCCTTGTAGATACGGGAAATCAGCGAGACCGCATCTGGAGAAAAGGGGGTGTTGTGACTGCTAAGGTACTCGCGAAACAGCTCCGCTTCCACTTGAGCTTGTTCGTAATTGGCGGTCCGGTAAAGTTTACCCAACAGTTGGAGTTTGTTGGACACGCTATCCGTAACAGCGTTGTTCTGAGCTTCCACAAACTTAGGAAGGGCAAGACAAAGAGAAAAAACTATGAATATCGTGAATTGGCGCATTTGCATCGTAAAATCGATAGTGCAAACATACGGAAAAGATTTGATGTTTGAAGCATCGGACAATTTTCGTTAAGACCGCTTAACAATGGGTTAATCCCAGGTTAAATTATTTGACTTTATTACCAACTGCCGTGCCTAAACGGTCTGACAATGAACCCATTGGGTTTTATTTACAAAAAAAAATGTGAATAACAAGCAACTTAAGCACAGCATACAACGTCACATGGCCGCTCAAAACGCTGAATAACCATACTTTTGACCCATCGGACAACACACATAAATCAACTTACAACCATGAGTATTAAAAAAATTGCTTCAACCACCCTATTCTTCTT
>JBIPOY010000250.1:0-5319 GCA_044378705.1 Saprospiraceae bacterium | reverse complement strand
GGCAGAATTTGGTCGAAAGTGTTGGTTTGGTAGTAAGTAACGTCAAATCCGAGTTTGTCTTTGAAGAAACGCATTTCAAGACCACCTTCGAGGCTCTGCGTGCGCTCCGGTTTCAGATCCGGGTTGTTTTTGGTTGTTGGCAAAGAGGCCAAAGAGGTGCTACCAAAACCGGTATTCAAGTTGTAAGCATCCAAAACGCTGAGCGGAGGCGCTGTATTGCCTACTTCAGCATAGTTGAGGCGAATTTTACCAAAAGAAATCACCTCTGATTTGCTGAGAAACTCAGAGAAAATCAGGCCCAAAGAAGCCGCTGGGTACAAGTAAGAATTGTTGGCGGTAGGCAAAGAAGAGGCCTGATCGCGGCGTACAGACAGATCAAGTACAGCCCAACGGTCGTACACAAAACCTGCTTTGGCAAAAATACCATTCACTTTCAGTTCGGAAAATCTTTCCTCTGGTGCTTCCAAAGTGTTCACGGTGTTGCTGAGTGAGTACAAGCCCGGGATAGACAAGCCACCATTGGTGCTGGCGCGGATAGACGCGATGGAAGTTGAACGCTGGTTGGTACCGATCAAGGCGTCAAATTTGATTTTGTCGGTCAAGTTGCGTTGTGGCACCTGCGCGAGGAAGTCAATGTTTTGCTCTTTGAAATTGCGGTTAAAGCGGGAATATTGAGATACATCAATACTTCCTACAGCAAAACGCTCTTCTTGTACTTCGTCGTATTGGTCAAGCGATACTCGGCCTGTCAATGTCAACCAATTGGTGATTTTGTAGTTGGCGCCTGCGTTTCCAAAGTAACGGTTGCGGTGGTCATTTTGGAAATTCTCGTTGCGGGTCCAGTATGGATTGTCCCAGTAAATAGGCACCAAAGCGCCACCTACGGCATCAGCCCAGTTCCAAGTTACGTTTTGTCCGGTACGATCGTAAGCAGCGCGTTGCTCCTGAACGTCAACGTTTACTTGCCACCATTGACGGAAGTTGGTCATCAGGTTGCGTGATTCGTATCCACTACCGTAGCGACCCAGTCCGTCAACAGCAGTAAAGTTCCCTGCTGCGAAAACATCCAATTTGGAAGTAAGGTTGTAGGATGCACCAAAGTTGAACAGGTCCTTGTTGATACGGCTGTTTGGCATGATACCTTTGTCGGTAGCACGGTTGTAGCCCAACTTAAAGTAACCCTTGTCGTTACTTCCGTCAATCAGGATACCGTTGTTGGTGCCCAATGCGGTTTCAAAAATGCTGCTTGGGTCATTTTCTGCTGCTACCCAAGGGGTTTTTTTGCCGTAATTGGGGGAGGAGGGGTCAAAGGAGTCCCACTGATAAACAGACAAATTCGGGTCAAATTTGGCGCCCCATGAGGCATCTTCAGTGGTAGGCACCACTTTGTCTACCGTACCGTCTCCGTCCACGTCAACATTCAGGAAGAAGTTGTCGTAGTAGTCAGATTCAGGTTGGTCTTCGTAATAAACAGGGTCACCGTTGGCGTCTTCACCAACTACATCTTGGTAGAAACGGCCATATCCTGCACCATATTTTTTCTGGTATTTTACGAAGGTGCTTTTGTCAACTTGGCCAAAATTCATACCTGCATTGACGGTTACGCCAATACCCTTGTCTTTGCTGCCTTTTTTGGTGCTGATGAGCACCACGCCATTGGATGCACGTGAACCGTACAAAGCTGTGGCAGCAGCACCTTTCAATACCGACACAGATTCTACATCGTCGGCGTTGATGTCGTTGGCAGCGTTGCCATAGTCATAACCACCACGTCCTCTTTTTTGATCACCGGTGTTGGTGTTGGAGTTGTCGATGGGAACACCATCCACCACAAACAACGCTTGGTTGTCGCCGGTAAGTGATTTAGCACCACGCAACACGACGTTGGTAGAACCACCCAGGGTTGTTGTACGCTTGATTTCCAAGCCTGCAACACGACCGGCAAGTGCGTTTGTAACGTTTGCGTTGCGGGCGGCGCTCAAGTCGCTTCCTTCTACTTTCTGGGCAGAGTACGGAAGTTCATTTTTGTAGCGGGTGATACCAAGGGCCGTCACAACTGCTTCGTCCAAGCGAATGCCTGAAGCCAGCACGACATCCACCACATTCGAAACCCCAAGGGTAATCTCTTGCGTCTGATAGCCGGTGTACGAAAAAACAAGCACACCTGATCCTGTGGGTACAGAGATGGTGTACTTGCCATTGATGTCGGTACGCGTACCGGCAGTAGCGCCTTTTACGGCAACGGATGCTCCAATGAGGGCATCACCGTCATCGCCGATGACCACGCCCGTCACGGCACGCTGTGCAAGAGCAAGTCCTACGACTGCCAGCAAAAGCGTGAGGGTTGTAAATAATCGCTTCATACGAATAGCTGATTTAGTTAAAAATGAGTGAAATGTTTAATGCAATAATGGATGGAATTTGCTTCGATCATTGGCCAAAGGTATTGTTTTCACGACTAAATAATCCTTTAATCGAAGTAAAATCAAAGGCTAAGGTAAAATAATTGTGAAGTTTATCTGCAGTGTTTTCCATTTGAAGGCCATTGTTTATTCTAGGGTAAGTATAAAATGCCATATTTTTTTAGGCAAGTATTGTGCTTTATTTTTTTTGAAATTAAAATTTAAATCTATTAAAACCAACTAATTAAAATTATTATTTCTTCAATGAGCCCACTTTTAGTTTATTATTACAAAAATTAGCCTTTTTTTTCGAAATCTAGTTTTACCTTTCGAACTTCAAATTTACATTTATTTTGTTTGTTTTTTAAATTAACCATTGCATAAATTATTAACCCAATCGTAATTACTTAGGTTGTCGCGTTTGAGACAAAAAGTTGGTCGTTTTTTGCCAACGAAATGGGAATTTGCGGGCCGTGGCTGCGCTACGGCCAGAAAAATACGCGAAGTATAGTGAGAAATGGACCTTTTTGAGACAGACAGCGCGCCTCCTAACCAGTTACAAGCCAAAATAAACAACTCGATTGTAACAACAACCAAGGGATCATCGGCGGCTTCTAATTTTGGAAGCCGCCGTTTTTTTCGAAAAATATCCGGTGAATAAACCAGCCGTGTTGCTGTTGAAACTGTCATAATTGGCTCAAAGACACTTCGAGTACTGCCAATTTGGCAAAAAATCAAGGCCTTCACGCACATGGAACGAAATGTGCAGCCTCTTTCCTTTCCCGTTTGTCAAACGATTATCTTTGCGCACCTTTGACCCACGTTTTCTTCTTTATTCATCGTTCATAAACATACACTCCCCACATCGTGTTTGGATTTCTTAAAAAAATACTCGGCACCAAGCAAGACCGCGACCTTAAGCTTTATCAGGTGCTGGTGCTTGAAATCAATAAAAATTTCGAGGAATATCAGTCTCTTTCCAACGATGCGCTAAGGGCGAAAACCCTTGAATTTCGGGAACGTATTCAAGCGTACCTCAGCGAAATTGATGCCGAAATTACCGCCATCACTCAAAAAGCGATTGAAAGCGAAGATTTTAACCTGAAAGAAGACCTTTTTAAAGAGGTAGATGAATTGCGTAAAAATCGGGACAAGGCCTTGGAAGAAGTGCTGATGTCTATCTTGCCCGAAGCATTCGCTGTCGTCAAAGAAACCAGCCGGCGATTCTCTCACAATGAAATATTGGAGGTCACCGCCACCGATCACGACCGATTGCTGGCCTCAAAACCCGGAAAAATACACGTCAGTGTTGTAGGTGATAAAGCCTTCTGGAAAAATAAATGGATGGCCGCCGGTGGGGAAATCACTTGGAACATGGTCCACTACGATGTGCAACTGATTGGCGGTATGGTGCTCCACGATGGCAAAATATCCGAAATGGCCACCGGAGAGGGAAAAACCCTCGTCGGGACGCTACCCGCCTACCTCAATGGCGTCGCCGGTGAAGGAGTACACCTCGTCACTGTCAACGATTATCTCGCCCGACGCGACTCGGAGTGGGTGGGTCCCATCTATGAGTTCCTCTTGCTCACCGTTGACTGTATTGACAAATATCGACCTCACTCCAAAGATCGAATTGACGCCTACAAAGCAGACATCACGTTCGGAACCAACGCAGAATTTGGCTTTGATTATCTCCGCGATAATATGGTCACGACCACCGAGGAACTCGTGCAAAGAAAACACCACTTCGCCATCGTCGATGAGGTGGACTCTGTCTTGATTGATGATGCACGTACCCCCCTGATCATCTCCGGCCCCGTAACCCGTGGCGCAGAAGACCAAGAATATGTAACCCTCAATCCTACCGTAAGACGATTATTGGATGAGCAAACCAAAATAGCTTCCAAATTCTTGGCAGAAGCAAAAAAAATGATCGGAGCGGGTAATACCGGCGCAGAAGAAGGGGGCGGTGGATTGGCCCTCCTACGCGCACACCGCGCACTACCAAAAGCACGCCCTTTGATCAAGTTTCTCAGCGAAGACGGTATGAAAGTCTTGTTGCAGAAATCAGAAAACGTGTACCTCCAGGAAAATGCCAAACGCATGCCGGAGGTTGACCGAGAGTTGCTATTTTATATTGATGAAAAAAATCGCAGCGTTGAACTATCCGAAAAAGGCGTCGAATACCTTTCCAGCTTTAACAACGATGTCCATTTCTTTGTGCTGCCGGATATTGGTTTTGAATTGGTTAAAATTGACCAAGATGAAACCCTGACCAGTGAAGAAAAAATTGAAGCAAAAGAGCTGCTTTCACAAGATTATGGCGTCAAAAGCCGCCGCGTACACGCTATTCAACAACTCTTGAAAGCGTATGCTCTTTTTGAAAAAGACAATGAATACATCGTGGTGGAAGGTGAGGTGAAAATTGTGGACGAACAAACCGGCCGTGTCATGGAAGGCCGACGCTACTCCGATGGATTACACCAAGCCATCGAGGCCAAAGAAAATGTGAAAGTGGGCGAAATTACCCAAACGTACGCCACCGTAACACTCCAAAATTACTTCCGAATGTACCACAAACTCTCCGGTATGACCGGTACCGCCGATACAGAGGCAAAAGAGTTGTGGGATATCTATAAACTGGACGTAGTGGTCATCCCAACCAACCGTGCGATTACCCGCAAAGACGAGGAAGATCTGGTGTATAAAACAGCACGCGAAAAATACAACGCGGTTATTGACGATATCATTACCCTCCGAGACGCCGGCCGACCTATATTGGTCGGTACTACTTCCGTTGAAATATCTGAGTTGCTGTCCAGAATGTTGAAAATGAGGGGCATCGATCACAATGTATTGAATGCCAAGCAGCACCAACGAGAAGCTGAGATCGTTGCAGAAGCAGGTCAGGCCG
>JBIPOY010000248.1:0-5332 GCA_044378705.1 Saprospiraceae bacterium | reverse complement strand
TACCGGCCGCCCGCCCTATGTTTGGCTGTCCAATACCATCGGAAACAATGGTGTTCTCACCGGGTTCATAGACGATTCAGGCAGCAAAACCCTGAAGCACAAGTTCACAGATCAGACACAGATATTTATCCCTGAGACGCCAACACTTCCTTCAACCTTCGATATTGCGGCGACCGATGGCAATTACAAATTTCCACAAGTATGGAAAAACAACATCGCTATTGACCAAAAATTGCCTTTTGGCCTGATCGCTTCGGCTGAGTTCTTGTACAACCGCAACGTAAATGCCATCAAGTATTTTGATGCCAACCTAGAGCCTGCTACCCGTCAATTCTCTGGTCCTGATACCCGCGATCGCTTTGCTGCTTCCGGTTTGACCAGTGGCCAGGATGCAGCTGTGCGCATCAATGACAACGTATCGCGTGGAGCAGTAATGACCACAACCAATGAAGGTTACTACTGGGGAGCTACCCTGAAACTTGAATATCCGAACAAAAAAGGACTCTTCGGTATGGCTGCCTATACGTTCAGTGAGGCCAAAGACCTGATGAGCGCCGGTTCAATCGCTTCAGGCTCTTGGACGTCTGTTCGTACCGTTAATGGCAACAATAACCTTGAATTGTCTTATGCAGATCAGGATGCACCCGGTCGTACCGTTGGTGTTTTGGGGTATCGCTTGGCTTATGGTGGTAAATTTGGCGGCGCCACCGCTGTTTCCATCGGTTACGTTGGCGAGCGCCGCGGCTTCAACTCAAGTGCTGGTATCACCACTTCGCGTTATGGTTTCTCGTATGCAGGAGATATGAATGGTGATCGCGTAAGTAACAATGACCTGTTGTTTGTACCAAACCAAGCCAGTGACTTAACGTTTGATCCGCTGACAGTGGGAAGTGTTACCTATTCTGCAGCCGATCAGGCAGCAGCTTTCGATGCCTTTATTGAGCAAGATGAATACCTTAAAACTCGTCGTGGTCAGTATGCAGAAAGAAATGGCGCCCTGTTCCCTGTACTACACCGTTTTGATCTGAGCGTTGTTCAGGAGTTTTCTTTCAAAGTGGGCGGCAAGCGCAACACCATTCAGTTGCGTGCTGACATCCTGAATGCTTCTAACCTGATTAATTCTGAATGGGGTTTGGGCAACAACATCGTGACAGATCGTCCGCTTACCTTTACCGGCGTTACAGCGGATGGTGTGCCAAAATACAAAATGGTGACCCAAAAAATTGGTTCAGAAACTGTATTGCTGCGCGACTCATTTGTGAAAAGCAAAACGCAATTTGATACTTGGGCTGCTCAGTTCGGCATTCGCTATATCTTTAATTAAGCGCTTGCTGTTTTCAAATGTCTTTAAAAAAAATACCGCGCCAGACTTTCTGGCGCGGTATTTTTTTATGTGTTTCAAACTACATTTTCTGTTACAAAGAACTGGCAGATTTGAAAATTCTGTTCCAATTGATACCGTTGCTCATGCTACCACCTTTTGTACTAAACCAAATGAAAAGTGGTTTTCCAACGATGTGATCTTCTGGTACATAACCCCAAAAGCGTGAGTCCTCAGAATTGTGTCTGTTGTCGCCTTGCATCCAGTAGTAGTTCTGTTTGAAGGTGTAAGTAGTTGCTTCCTGGTCGTTGATGTAAATTTTACCGTCTCGTACGTCAAGTTTGTTTTCCTCGTACACCGTAATCACCCGGCGATAGAAGGCCAAGTTGTCCAGATTGAGGGGCGTTGTGGCGCCCTTTTTGGGCACCCAAATGGGGCCGTAATCATCCACCGTCCATTCGCCATATCTTTTTGAATCATTGGGAAACATGTAGCCGGGCGAAGAGGTGCGTTTCATTCGCTCCACTTGCAGGCCCAACGACTTGGCTTTTGCAACCTGAGCAACGTCTAAGTTATAATAGTTTCCGTCGCGTAACTGGATGACATCATACAGACTTATGCCGTAGTCCTCCAATTTTTTTGCGTTAAAGGATCCAGACGTTGCGGAGACCTTGTAGGCAAATTGCATGTGGGTAGGGTTTTGTGCCGTCTGTCCGTTGATATACAATTGTCCATCCCGAATAAACAAACTGTCACCTGAAATGGCCACACAGCGCTTTATGTAGTGGTCTTTCTTATCTATAGGCCGTGAAATAATGTCCACCCCCGGGGGTAATTTTCCGCCGTTTTGAAGGCGAACTTGCAGGATATCCCAACTCCGTTCCGGGGTAAGAATAATACTGTCTCCAACAGGCCAATTGAACACAACCGGATCGTTCCGGTCAATATTTTCCAATGCGGGGAGTCGGAAATAGGGTAGGGAAGGAGATTCAAGGTAAGATTCACCCAGATTCATGGGTAAGCGATTGTGCATCAATGGAAACTGAAGGACGGTTTTGGGCGTTCTAATGCCATAATGAGCTTTACTCACAAATAAAAAATCCCCGACCTTCAATGACCCTTCCATGGAAGATGTTGGAATCACGTAGGCCTCTATCAAAAACATCCGAATGAAGGCTGCTGCAAAAACTGCAAAAATGATGGCTTCCGTCCACTCCCTCGTGGGTGATTTTTTCATAAAAGGATACTGCGATTCAAGCTTTTTGATGCTTAAAACATCCTTTTTTTCAGTATATTCTACATATAAACGGTGGTAATTCTGTTCCTTCTCAAGGATAGGCCCTTCATATTTTGCGCCTTTATCCATCGCAGTCATCAAAAAAGGGATGGGTGCAAATACCACAGACATGACGGCCTCTCCGAAACTGTGTTTCCCAAAGGAACGCAGGAGATCAATCACCATGCCGGCGTAAATAAAAATGTTGACAATTGGAAAAAGCAGCCACAGGGCATAGATGGGCTTTCGTCCAATTAATGTACACCATTCTACTGCGGCCAACCCAGGCACCAGCGCTTTCCAGCCGGGTATTCCGGCTTTTTCAAACAAAGGCATCATACTCACGCCAAGTAGGATGTAGAGGACAAGTAAGAAGATCAGAACTGACATTGAAAGGTTATTTCACTGGTGAATAAATCGTTGCAAATGTGATGAAGCTCAAAAGTATTTGAAACTTAGTGTAGATTGCTCAGCACTTCGACCACGGTGGAGAAAAAGGAGAACAATGCGTTCAAGTTGTCGATGGTGGTGCTCTTACAACATTACAACAAGTTATTGCTCATCCTCCGACTTACTGCGTTTTCGTCTGGTTTTAAACATTTCTACCACTTCTTTATCTTGAAGGAATCCAAAATCCACAAACTGCGTAGAAACGAATTTCTTCACATCTTGGTAATCTTTCGCACGCTTATCGGTGAACTGGTGCAGCAATTTGTCCACGTATTTCATGGATAGCTTTTCTACATCTTGGTTAAACTGTTGATTGCCAAATATTTTCATGTACACGCCAAATATTTTGGTGATTTCAAAGAAATCAGTGTACTCTTTTACGGTAAAACCACCCATCAATCGGGTGAAATAAGTGAGTATCAACTGGCGTAGGCATTCGCTTTCAGCAGACAATCCTTTATGGCCATTGTAAAAATCTTGGACGGCTTCAATAGAATCTGTATGGACGTATCCAAGGGAATGGATCTTTCTGGCAATGTTGTAATAGTCGGAAATCTTGTCTTTCCAATCTAAATCCAGGGTGGCAATGAGCCGTTCGTCATGTATTGAGGATATTCCGGGAGACTTGTACAGTGCAACAAGGAAGCGAAGGTAACGAAGGTCAAATTCTTGAAAAGAGCGCCGTTCTCTCTCGAAATGAGTAGCGTATGCGAGTCGCTCTGCTGGGTCAAGGTCTATGAAGTTGCCATACATGGCAAGCATTTCAACGTACTCTTCTGTTCCTTGAAACTCTTTGTTGGCCAAAAAAGTACAGATCTTATCTTTCAAACTTTCGTTGTTGCCGCCCATTTCAAAACGCTTGAGCAAAAACTGGCGTAGGGCAGAAAAATTAGGTTTCATTTCGCCCAGAGAGGAAGGGAAATCTGCCGAGTGGTATTGCTCGTTCCGAAATTGGTTGGCATAACGGGTATAGATGTCTTTGCGGTCTTTGAGATCGCGAAACCGATCGTTTTTCTGCTGTTGCAAAAAATAACGGATACGCTTGTTTTCAACCAAGGTCATCAAATTGGTAATCCAGATATCACTACTCAGCGCAAATCCTACCGTAATGGTTTGTCCAATGCGCTTTTTTATCTGATCAAAATGCACATTTTTGCAAATGGCTATCAGGATATCCTTGAAATGATCGTTTGGTCGAACATAACGAAACTGGTCATTTATTTCGCCCCGAAGCACGGCAAAACCCAGTATTCTGGGTAGGTACAAGCCCTCAAAAGTTTCTTCCAACAAAAGTTTTTCAAAAGTTACCAGTTGGAGGGGAGCTTCTGCCGCCACTCGGTGGTGCAACTCAGAAAGCAACGGTTCAAACTCAATCCGAAGTGCATTGTAATGATCGTCTTCTTCCTCTTCTTGGTATAGTTTGAGGTTTTCTGATTCTTGGATTGCCGCCGCGATCTCGTTCAGGCGGTCGTAGTACTGCTCGTCTAAGGCTTGCATATTTGTGTAAGGTGTGTGTGTGGATGGTGAATGGCGTGCGTATGAAGGTGGATTTCAAAAAAGACCTGATGAAACCACCATGGGCTTCATCAGGTCTTACTATCAAAACAGGCTTCAATAACAAAAATACGCTTTGTTGTTGAAGATAAAAAATAATCTTTAGGAATTAACCTTCCGTAGGAGCTTCAGGAGTTGCCTCTTCAGCCGTTTCAGGCTCAGCTTCTTCAATAACAGGAAGTGGTGGTGCTACTTTTGCCCTTACTTTTGCGTTTCCGTCAACAGCAGCAGCAAACTTGCGTTTTTCTTCGGTTGTTTTTTCGCGGCGTTTGGCAATGGCTGCTTCTTTTTGCTCAATCCAAGCAGCAAGTTTTTCGTCGGCAACTTCTTGGGTGATGGCACCTTTTTTCACGCCCATCTGAAGGTGCTTTTTGTACAAAATACCTTTGAAACCCAAAATTGCGTGAACGGTGTCGGTGGGCTGAGCACCAACAGTCAGCCAATAATAGGCCCTGTCGCGGTTGATTTCAATGGTTGCTGGAACAGTAAGTGGATTGTAAGTTCCAATTTTTTCAATGAAACGGCCATCGCGTGGAGCACGTGCATCGGCAGCTACAATGTGATAGAATGGGGCTTTGGTGCGGCCTTTGCGTTGGAGGCGTAGTTTAACTGGCATGTTATTGTTGAAAATTTTAGTGAGAAAGACTCGCCCGACTACCTGTCTAAGACAGCATCGGGCTTTTCCGAGCCGCAAATATACAAAGTCCTCTCCAGAAAAAACAAATAATATT
>JBIPOY010000247.1:0-5334 GCA_044378705.1 Saprospiraceae bacterium | reverse complement strand
AGCCACAAATAATCGGCGGAGTCGGCGTAAACAGCGTACAAGTTGTTGTTGGGTAATCCATCTGCCACGGTGTACTGTCGACAGACTGATTGGGCCTTATTCCATCGGATCAGCCCCTCGGAACTGGCCAACCAATATATGCCATACCGGTCCACTTGCAAATGCCTGAAGTTTTCTGCGGGTAAATAAAACTTACCCTTTCCTCCTTTCCAATAACGCTCCTGAACGCCGTTTTCCTTGTCAAGGAGATACAAACCGGTGCTGGTCACCAGCCAAAGTTTATTTTTTTCACCGGCCGACTGAATGGAGTAGATGTCGGCATTTTTCAGGAGGTCATACCCATTGTACTGATTAAACATGGAGATGGTTTTGTCTCCTGTGTTAATATAGCTCAGGTTGTATCCAATGCCAAGCCACAAACGATTCGCTTCGGCAAAACAGGACCATGCTGAGCCATCGGACAAACGGAAAGGCGTAGAAAATGCCGTGACGCTATGGGTACCCAAATGGTGACGAATAAGTTTTTCATTGCAACAGAACCAGAGATGACCGGAGGGATCAATGGTATGGGTATACAATTCGCCTCCGGTGGATTTGGCGATGTCAAGGTAGCTGGTGCTACCCTTAGGAACTTTGACAATATCGCCCCGAACGCTGAAATACATGTTTCCTGAACCATCTTCACTCATACCTCTACAGGTGTTCTGGATTGATTTTTCTGAGATGTTTTTTGGGTCTTCCCAGAATATTTTTTGAAATCTGTTTGTGCGAAATACGATCTTGTACAATCCGTTGATGGTGGAGAGCCAAACAACTTGGTGTTTGTCAACTATCATACAATATATATCGGTTGGGTTGAGATTCCCAGCGGAGACAATACTGATTCCTTCGTTTTTTTGCTGCATTCCGCTGTTATATAGTATTCCGTTGTCACAGTACCACAACGGGCCATCGTCTGCCTGCATGGAAATATCGCTCCATTTCGAAATTGTTTTATGCTTATAGTAAGGCATATATTCGGGTAGTGAATACGTTTGTATGTGTCCATTGTACCGAATGGTTGTGCAGGTAAGTTTGTCATTATACCATATTGCACCGTTGCCCAGTGAAATAATCTTAAAAAGTCGAGAGGAGTGATCGTAGCGGGCCTTCAGAACACCCTCCAGGGTCAGTAAAATCAGGCTCGTAATTTCGTTTTTAACCAATTCCGGCGAAACCCAAATACCATGCCTGTTGTCTTCCGGCGTACAAAACCAGAGTGGTCCCAAGGTAGAGGTATACAGGGTTCGGATTTGTTTGGTGGGCAACGACATCACCTGTAACGCGCCATTTTTGGTTGACAGTAAAACGGTTGACCCTGCACCCTTGGCGGCATCAAACAGTACATCTTTCAGCGCGCCATCCAACCACTCCGATACAGGTAGATGTTGCATCGTGTAGATGTTAAACAAGGAAAAATTGATTCCTTCATCTGACTTGAAACGAATCCATAGATTACCTAAATCATCTTCAAATCTTATTCTAGCCATACCAATATCACTGGACACCGGCCAAGCCATGACGCACACAAATTTGTTGCCATCAAAATAATTCATTCCCGTTGCTGTAATGAGCCACAAAAACTGACGGCTATCCAGAAAAGTCTGATATACATGGTTGTCAGACAGCCCATCTTCTACCGTATAATGTTCAATGGCCGCATCATGATATACTTGGGCCACCAAAGGCGTTACGGAGAAAAATGCCATGCCATTCAGAATGATCAGGTGTAGTGTAAACAGGTAAACCCGTTTTCTTATCGTTCTCATGGAGCAAAGATATTCAGTTGGCTCTAAGCCTTTCAATGCCTTCCCAATCCAAAACATAACGCAATCGGCTTATTGCCGTCTCATGTGTTCCATAAAGTAGTAAAAAAGCCCAAAAAGTGAATTGAATTGTGCTACTGTAATGGTCGTCTGGGTGATTGGTCCTCCATTTTGTCATATTTTTCTCTGGAAACTATTGACAAAGAGCATTTTGTCACAATTTTCTCTAATCGATTTAAAGTGCACTAGGGAACTCTCTTTTCCTTTGCTTCATCCGAAACAAAAGGGAAAACAGAACTCATTATACCCGATAATATACACACACACTTGCAACCCGTGGAGCCGGAGTAGTCGCTAACTGGAAGTTAAGACTTTGTGTCGTTAACAACTTTTTACCATCATCGAAAAATAAACCTTTTTCAAAATAATATATGGTTTATTTAGGATAATTTGGCTTATTATTTTAAAATTGATCCATTTTTAAACAATTAAATACGATAATTACATGATTAAACAGTTTGTATTCACCTTGCTCTTGGCGGTCTTTTGCCTGCCCATGCTTGCCAACAATATCACGTTAGGCCCTCTGTCACTTACGGGTGTTGACACTATCAACGGCTATGGCTATATCACCTTCGACCTAAGTTGGGAGAACTCATGGCGACTGAGCAGCGGCGCCTCCAATTGGGATGCTGCCTGGGTATTCGTTAAATACCGCGTCGGTACTGGCGAGTGGCAGTCTGCTAACCTGCACAACATGGGCCACGTGGCGGGGACTGGCACGGCTGCCGACATTACCGTAGGCCTATTGGACGACAATGTGGCTTTTGACGCGACGACAAACCCCGGTATTGGCGCCTTTGTGTACCGGAGCAGTGTGGGTACGGGCACGTTCACGAGCACCGGCTTGAAGTTGCGCTGGGATTATGGTGCGAATAGCATCACTAATGGCACCAACATAGAAGTGAAGGTGTTCGCCATAGAGATGGTACGGGTACTGGAGGGCGCCTTCAACGCCGGCGGTGGGGGAGGGACTGATGCCTTTGTCTCCACGACCATCAGTACGGCCAACGCGACGACGGCTCCTTCGGGTACTGGTATCTTGGGTGGCGCGGCCGGTGGCTACCCGATGGGGCAAACTGCCCCCACCAACGCATCTTGGCCGAACGGCTATGCAGCATTTTACGCCATGAAATACGAAGTCACCCAACAACAGTACGTTGATTTTTTGAACACCCTGACACAAGCGCAGGCGACTACGCGGAAGTACACGGGTTCGACCGAACGTTACGCGATCACGGGTACTGCGGTGGGCAGCTATGCGACCACCAATCCGAGTGTGGCATGCAACTACCTGAATTGGACAGACGGTACTGCTTACGCGGATTGGTCTGGTCTTCGGCCCATGACGGAGCTGGAGTTTGAAAAGGCATGCCGGGGTACACTGCCTCCGGTGAGCAATGAATACGCTTGGGGCACGGTGACCGTTAAATCCGGCGATCCATCTCCATATACTATGGTCAACCCCGGGGCTTCGAACGAAGGCATTGCGAATTCTTACAGCAGCACAAGAGGCAATGCGTTGTACACTAGTACGGCAGTTGTCGGTAACGCGGGTCCTGTGCGGGTGGGGATATTTGCTGCGAATGGCTCCAACAATGGTCGTTTGAGTGCTGGCGCCTCTTACTGGGGTATCATGGAACTCAGCGGTAACCTGTGGGAGGCTCCGGTTACGATTGCCAACGCGACGGGTCGTGCTTTTACGGGTACGCATGGAGATGGAGTACTGTCCACCAATGGTGATGCTAACGTTGCTACATGGCCCGGTATTGATGGTATCGGCGCCGGCTGGCGCGGTGGCGCTTGGAACAACTCAACCTTCCGCCTAGAGGTCTCGGACCGCGACTACTCTGTCAATTCGAACGCCAACAGGTTCAGCTACGCCGGCTTCCGGGCTGTTCGTCGTTAGCCGGTAGTCGCGGTAGGTAGTTTGGTCTTTTGAGGTTACCTCAATTTTTTTGTTACATTTTAAAAAATTAAAACATGACAATAATAAATATTTTTTTAAAAATATGTTCAGCGCTAAAAAATCAACGGAGTGTGCGATACTGTAGTTGGTCAGCCACTTTGTTGGTGATGTTGCTGTGTATGATTGGAATAGAGGAGGCACAGGCACAATTTGGTGGTGGCGATGGCCGAGGTGATAGAGTAATATTGGGCTTATTAACACCGGGGGTGGCACTTTGCGTGAATCCAACCAATGCTGGCGTAATCGCTGCGGCACAAAGCGGTATGTCACCGTTTAATCCGGCGGCCTTCACGAGCGCCAGTGCGCCGAGTGGCGAAACAGGCACGATTGAATACAAATGGCAATCCTCTACCACGAGCAACAGTTCTGGATTCAGCGACATCGCGATGAGCAATGCCGCGACGTACGATGCGGGCCCTCTGACAGTGACGACGTGGTACAGGCGTTTGGCGCGGGTACTCTGTGCCTCATCGTACGTGGCAAGCAATGTGCTGGAAGTGACCGTGAATGTAATAACGTTGCAGATATCTGGTAAAATTGTCTTGAGAACGAATGCAACGATGGGTATCATCAACACGGTGATGGCATATTCGGGTGATGGCACAGGAACGGTCACTACCTTGGGTGATGGGTTGTATACATTTGGTGTAACGGGTAGTAATTACACAGCAATGCCCACGAAGACAACGGGTAAACTGAATGGCGTAACTGCGCTGGACGTGGCGCGGATCGCCCAGCACGTGGGAAGCACCTTGCCGCCGTTTACAGATGCCAATGATTACCTTGCTGCTGATGTCAACAAGAGTAATTCGCTGACGCCGACAGATGCATCAACACTTCAGAACTGGCTATTGAACAACCCGATTGCCTTGAGTCAGGCTAAAAATTCCTGGCGTTTTGTACCGACAGGCACGGTGTTTTCGACGCCTTATGGCTCGACGTCGTTCTGGAATTTTGCTGAGAAATACACCTATACGGGTATCACGACGAATCAAACCAATCAGGATTTTGTCGGGGTAAAAGTGGGTGATTTGGTAACGCCGAGTGTCAACCCTGCTTTGAAACCTGCGCCGGCCGTTCCGGTGGTATTTACGGTGCCTGAAATGGCGATATCAGCTGGTGTGACGGTAGAAGTACCGTTCCGCTGCGACCATTTTGAGGATTTGGTGGCCTTACAGGCATGTTTTTGGTTTAATCCAGAGGTATTGGCCTTGGATGCGGTGCTGCCGGCATCGAATATGCCGATGCAGTCGAGCAACTTCGGTACGTGGGATTTGTCGGAGGGCCGCTTACGGATGGTATGGGCTGTTGCGAGCAGCGAGACGAAAACGGGTAGTCCGGAAATGTTCAAGCTTCGATTTCGGGTATTGCAGGGCGGATATTTGTTGAGTGATGTATTGAACATCAGTCAGAAAGATATGGAGGCTTCGGCTTGGCATACGGATTATCGTTCGGAGCAAGTGACAATGGCGTATGCTCCGCTGACGGAAGCCCAGCAAC
>JBIPOY010000246.1:0-5356 GCA_044378705.1 Saprospiraceae bacterium | reverse complement strand
GGATTCGCAACGAAATACCACACCACGTGGACCGCTGGAAAGGTACGACCTCCAGTTATGGCGATGGGATTCCTTCTATGACATTTTGGGAAAGCGAAGTGGGCCAACTCAAAGATTTCGGCCAACAGCGCAATACTTTCCTGTTCACTGATATCAGTCAGTTTTTTGGACTTTCCGGCTCCACCGGGCTACAGGTGCAAGCCAGCCCCGCCAACCGAGGCTGGATCAGGATCCACGAACTTCGCCTACCAGCATTGCCCTGGAATGGCGATTACCTGAAAAATTGGCCCTTTACCCTTACCGCAGAGCCAAAACCCGGCTTTTATTTTAGCCGGTGGGAAAAAACCGAAGACAGTTACACAAGGCTGATCGAGCCAAATGCCCAATGGCGCTACCGTGATGCCTCCACAGCCCCTCCTGCCAATTGGTACCAACCCGATTTTAATGCCGACACTTGGACGGAAGCACCCGCAGAACTGGGCTATGGCGATGGCGATGAAACCACCACCCTCAGCTACGGTGCAAATTCAAACAATAAAACCATCGCTTACTACTTTCGCAAAACATTTGCGGTCACAGATCCCGCAGCCTTTTCTGGACTGACCGCTCAAATGGTGGCCGATGACGGTGCTGTGGTGTACCTCAATGGTCAGGAAATCTGGCGCTACAACCTGCCAACCGGCAACATCGCATTCACCACTTTGGCAACCAATAGTATCAGCGCTGCCGCAGAAAGCACTTGGAATGCCGTCCATATTGCAAGCCCCGGATTCGTTGCCGGCGACAACGTCATCGCCGTAGAAATACACCAATCCGTGGCCAATAGCTCTGACATCAGCTTCAATTTCCAGCTTCTGGGGGCACAAAGCGGAAATACCATTACCCTGAGTACCAACCCCACGTTGGAATACACCCTAGGCGAAAACCCGGTTTCCCTCCGCGCCGTATTTGAAAGCAATGGATCCTGCGGTATTCTACCCGATACCATTCGAGAAAACCTGACGCTCACCACCGCCTGTTCTCCTTATTTGGCAGCAGGTGACGCCGTGGTTCTCCCCAACGTCACCCTCACGGTAGAAGCCGGCGTAGAAATACGTTTTCCTGAAAAAAACAACCTCTGGGTACATGGCAATCTGATCGTAAATGGTACCGAAATGGAACCGGTTGTCATCAAACCTACCGCCGAAAGCACTGCTTGGGGAGGAATCCTGTTCCAAAATACCACCGCAGCGTCTAATGTGCAATACCTCACCCTAGAAAAAGCAAGCGCCGGTACACACAGACTCTACTTCCCCGCAGCCATTTCCGCCTACCATACAACTTTATACCTCGATCACCTGACCCTGACCAAGGTGCTCGACAACCCTATTTTCGCCAGATTCTCAGATGTTACCCTGACCAACTCAACCATTTCTTCTTCCGTAACGGGAGATTGTATCAACCTAAAAAACGGGTATGGCCGCGTCGAAAACTGCCACTTCACCGCAGACGCATCTCTCCCCGACATGGATGCCGTTGATTTCGATGGCATCACCGACGGAATCGTCCGCAACAACGTCATCCACGATTTCAGGGGCGACAACAATGACGGGCTCGACATCGGGGAGGCATGCGAAAACCTGAACATCGAGCACAATTTCATCTACCATTGTCTCGACAAAGGCATTTCTGTCGGCCAAAAATCATCGGCGTTGATCCGGAACAATGTCATCGCCTACACCGGATATGGCATCGCTTTGAAAGACCAGTCGCCCGTAACCATTGACCACTGTACTTTTTTTGGCAATCAGAAAGCCGTGGCTGCTTATGAAAAAAACCCGGGAAATTTGGGTGGAAACGGCATCGTTACCAACAGTATCGCTTCAAATATCGCTTTGGGTAGTATGGTGGCAGATGCACTATCGTCTTTAGCCGTGGACAACACTCTGACCGATACCGATACCCTGACCGGTAACAACTTGTTTGCCGATCCTCTTTTTGTCAATCCTACGCTGTACAATTTCAGTTTATTGCCCAATTCGCCGGCGATAGGCATGGGCACCGATGGTGCCAACTTGGGCGCCAATCCGCTTCCAAATTATAACGGCACACCGCAGTTGATGTTTTCCGAGATTTTGTACGACGATACCCTCACCACCACGGGAGAATTTCTTGAAATATTGAACGCCGGATCACAGACGGTTGATCTACAAGGATATACCATTGCCAACGCCGTGGATTTTACTTTCCCTTCCGGCGTGAATATTGCGCCGGGAGAACGCGTGGTTGTAGCAAGAAATAGCGGTAACCTCAATATTCCCTCGGTACAAGTGTTTGAATGGGACGGTGGAAAATTGACCGACCAAGGAGAAGCCATTCACCTTTTTGACGCTTCCGGCTTATTGGTAGATTTTGTGCGCTACAACAACCATAGCCCCTGGCCGGAGCGGAGCACTTTGCTCGGAAAATCACTGGAACTGGTGTCGCAAAACCTTGACAATCATTTTTCCAGCAGTTGGAAAGCCAGCAATGCCGGCAATGGAACACCCGGAGCGCCCAGTTCAAGCGTCGGCACCTTCATTCCACTGGCACAAAGGCAATTCACCGTATTCCCCAACCCCACCGCGGATCAATTGACCATGGTATTGAAACAAGCCGCAGGGGAATCTGCCCTTGTAACCATCACCGACCTCAACGGTAAGACGGTATTAAAACAACTTTTTTTGGGAGAAAAGACCTGGCTAACCCTCCCAAAACTGCCGTCAGGAGCATATTTTGTGTCTGTTTTTGACACTTTGGGTAAATTGTTGGGCATAGAAAAAGTCGTGGTAAAGTGAGCGAAAGACATTTGCTATCTTTCCACCCTAAAACAACTTCCATGAAAAGAATTCTACCCATTGTTGCTGTCTTTCTTTTTGCCGCTTCCGGCTTGTTTTTTTGGGCCGAAAACAATAAAAATAGCCCTAAAAGCCTGCAAATGCCCTCCGGCGCTTCCGAAGAAAACGGCCCTCTGCGCCGCGCTTGGGAGCTTCAACGGCTCGCAGACCCCTCCACCGGCCAAATCCCACAAGGCATCGAATGGCTCGAACAACGCTTTGCCGCTGAAATGAACCAGCCCCTTGCCCAACGATCCGGACCAGATTGGTTCTCCCGGGGGCCTTATAATTTCGGAGGCCGCACCAGGGCCCTTGCCATTGACGTAACCAACGAAAACCGACTGCTCGCCGGTGGCGTCTCGGGGGGCGTGTGGCTCAGCGAAGATGGCGGACAAAGCTGGCAGCGAAAAACACCCTTGAATGTACACCCCGGTTGTGTCAGTATTACGCAGGATACAAGGCCCGGTAAAACCAATATCTGGTACTACCTCAGTGGTGAAGTATATGGTACCTCCGCCGGCGCAACCGGCGCCTTTTACCTCGGCGATGGCGTCTTTAAAAGCACCGATGGCGGCAATACCTGGGCACCTCTGGCCTCCACAGCCGGCGGTAACCAACAAGGCCTGACCACCCTGTACCAAACAGGATGGCGGATCATAACAGACCCTGCCGCCGCTCCCGATCAGGATGTCGTGTACCTGGCCACCATCAATGCCATCTACCGCAGCATCAATGGCGGCACCAGTTGGACGGCCGTTCGAGACGGAAGCCTCAACGGAACGTGGTCTTACTTCTCAGACATTGCCGTCACTTCTACCGGTGTGTTGTACGCAACCCTCAGTTCCGACGGGCCTACCAAGGGAATCTGGCGCAGCACCAACGGCACTACCTGGGTCAATATCACCCCCCCCATTATGCCCGCAGAATACAACCGAATCGTCATCGGCGTCAATCCAAACAATGAAAATCAGGTTTATTTCTTTGGTACCACGCCCGGAACCGGCCACCTGACCTCTTATATTGACTCCGAGGATTGGACCAGCCTCTTTAGGTATGATTTTATCAGCGGCGATGGCGCTGGCGCTGGCGGCAACTGGGCAGATTTATCGTTGAACCTCCCCAGTACCGGCACTCAATTTGACCAGTGTGCGGCCCAAGGTGGCTACGACCTCGTGGTACGCGTACAACCGGGCACCAACAATGTCTTCATTGGCGGTACCAACATCTGGCGCAGTACCGATGGTTTCACATCGGGCAACAATACCACGAAAATTGGCGGTTACAAAATTGGTACCACCTTGCCCTTTTTTGAAATTTACCCCAACCACCACCCCGATGTACACGAGTTGATGTTTTTACCCTCCAATCCCAATATTCTGCTCTCCGGCAGCGATGGTGGTCTGCACCGCACGGAAGACTGCCTCGCACCATTTGTTGAATGGTCGCGGCTGAACAATGGCTACACCACCACACAGTTCTACACGGCCATCATTGACAAAAATGCACCCGGCGACAATACACTCATGGGCGGGTTACAAGACAATGGCAATTTCTTCGTTAACGGAACAGCCGCCAATGCCTTGTGGAAGCAAACCGTGAATGGCGATGGCGCCTTTGGCGCAATAGCCCCGGGAAAAGCATTCTATGTCCTCTCCATACAACAAGGGCGCGTTGCAAAAGTCAAAATGGACCCACAAGGCAATATTGAAGGATTCCGACGCATTGACCCCATCGGCCCTGTGAAATCTGATTATCAATTCATCAACCCGTTGGCCATGGATCCGACAGATGCCAACGTGTTGTACTTGCCCGCCGGACGGAAATTTTACCGACAGAACGAACTGGCCTCCATCTCTCTCACCGGAGCATGGGACTCCATTGCACAAGGTTGGACCGTTTTCCCCGACACCATTGCAACCGGTGAAATTTCTACGGTCGCTGTTTCCCAAGCAAACCCCGCCCACCGCGTTTACCTGGGGACCTCCAGAAACAAGATGTTTCGCATAGACAATGCCAACATAGGAACCCCCGCATTCACACCCATCACATCGCCCATTGCCAACGGAGACGCCAACGTAAACTGCATCGCCATAGACCCCACGAATGCAAATCGGATCGTACTCGTGTATTCCAACTACAATATCTACAGTCTATTCCTCAGCGAAGACGCCGGCGGAACTTGGAAAAAAATAGGTGGTAACCTCGAAGCCAATGTGAGCGGTACGGGCAATGCACCCTCCATCCGCTGGGTAAGTATCTTACCCTTTAGCAATGGGAAACTCAAGTATTTCTGCGGTACGAGCGTCGGTTTGTACAGCGCCGACACCCTGCTGCTGCATGCAAACGGTATGCCCGGCACCCAATGGATGCAGGAGGGCACCGGCACCATCGGCAGTTCTGTGGTCAATTACGTGGAAACACGCGCAGGAGACGGACTTGTCGTGGCAGCTACGCACGGCATCGGCATGTACACCGCCAATTTCTTGCCGACAACCGGCACC
>JBIPOY010000245.1:0-5365 GCA_044378705.1 Saprospiraceae bacterium | reverse complement strand
GCGTCACCCATCGGATTGGAGAGGGTGGAGTGTTGTCGAAGGATATTCAACTTCAACTGATTGGGCCACCAGTCACGATTTCTCGGACCTGCGCCGGCACTTTGTTTGAGAGCGCCACCCGTGAACGGGCACTTGCTTTCCCCGTTGACATTGTAAGATGATGTGCTCAAAGGTGTCTGTTTTTCCATTTTTTATAGATTAACAAATGATAGGTAATAATATATTGAACGCAACGAATTAAGAAACGCACTGTCTTACCCAATAAGATCCGCTTTTTACCCTACGTGATATTTTTTTGACCGCAGCCTACAAAAAAACCTTCGTTTGGTAAAATTGAACGCTTTATTGTGCCAAACACGCCCCCCGCATTGGTTGCTGTATTTGAAATCAAAGATTTTACATTTTGACGTTCAAACCCTTTTAATTGGGCCTAACTTTTTCAAACGCCTTAACCTCTGAATATTACTTCAGACAACAACCAAACGAACAAACTTCAACACTAAAATCGTTGGATTGTTTGAGTGTGCTTTACATTTACCAGAGGGCGGAATTGTTTTAAAAACGTAACTGGTTGCAATCATCCTTCATGCTCAACCACTTTGTGTTGACTTTACTTGTTTGCGACCCAAACATAACAGGTGATTGTTTGCATTACATCATTACGCTTTCAGAATAGCCCCGCATCATTTGAAACAACTCTACCCTGCATAAAACTTTTTTCAATCAGAAAAATATGGGGGAGCGATACACAGGCAATCAGCACGAAAAACAAGCTGACCAAAGAAACGTTTGAAAAAAGATAGGATTGACAAATTACCAATCCAAACAATCCAAACACAGCCAGCAAGGTGTAGGGTGCCGCTTGTCGGTAATACTGAAAATAGGTAAAGCCCGGCCATTGCCCTCGAAAAAACGTGACTTGATGCAACAACGACCCCAATGAGTGCCAAAGGGTAAAATATAGGGTAAATCCAACCAGCAACGGCGTAAAATACAAGGTAAAAGACAATACCAGCAAATTTGTCATTTCTCTCCGGTAGTTGTTCGAACTTATGTAATTGGTCACCCAAAGCAACAGCAGTAATACCGCAGTAAAAAAAAATAAATATACCGGTATGATGCCCGGCGGTGGGACTGACCACTCCGGTGTGCGGCCTAAAAGCTGCCCAATGACCACCCTACTCTCCTCCCAATGCCAAAGCAACACCGCGCCCAACACAAAAATCCCCCACGAAACATACAAAATAGATGCCAACCAACGCGGCAATTGAAGATATTGCCCGTTAGACTGCCCAAAATGATAGGCAGAAATTCCCAGAAAAAATATGAGGGAAATTTTAGGGAAAAACACCCAACAAACAAGGTAGCCAAACACCATCAACAAATAATAAATGAAGAACCGAATGGCCTGCCATCTGCCTACAACGGGGCCTTTCATGCGCTTGTACAACAAATAATCCGTTGCCCCATGGGGCAACCCAACGACTAGTACTAAAAATCCCATCAATGGGTACTGCATTTTTTGCAATAAATCGAAATAAAACCATCCTATTACCCCAAAAAAAACGGTAACGCCCACCACCAATCGGTAAATCGTTTTGTCGCGAAAATCTATCATGTTTCAAAAATCTAACGGAAATGGAGAAATATGCACAAAAAGGGCCAACAGTATGTTTCAACTGTTGGCCCCCCTAGAATATTCAATTTAAACAATAATCTTACGCGTTGCTGCGTGAAGAACCAATCGCTAGGCTATAAATAACCAAGCCAAAACCAATTTTGTTGACGGCATCACCAATGTTGTAGATGAGATCCATGTTCCGAACATCAATCACATTGCGAAGCCAACCGTCGGTTTCGATCGCCATGTAGCCTATTGGATAAATTGCCCAACCCACCAAGACAAACCATGACAGTGCCTTGAAAGCCGCTTGCAACTTTGCATCGTTTGAGTTGCCCGCCAGTTTGCTAGCAGAACCAAACCATACTTCATACACGATACCAGCATAGCCTACCGTGGAAATGATGCCCCAGACAACACTCGAAGAGCGGAAGGCCGTTTCTCCCAAGTAGCCTGCCACCAACATCAGCATGGAATAACCAATCATCTTCCACAGCAAATCGATTTTAGCACCAAATGCTTTCAAGATGAGATAAAATTCAACACACATGAGCGGCACGGTCAATATCCAGTCTATATAGCGAAATTGTGTTGGCGACTGTCCGGTCGTCAACCACACATCACGCATATAAAAATAGTGTACCGAAGCAATCATGGTGATCAACCCGGCAATAAGCATAGACGTCTTCCACTTGCCTTCTACTTGCTGACGCTCAAAGAAGAAAAATACAGACGCGGCAAACATGGCCATATATCCGATAAAAAAGGTAAAACCAACATAATCGTTGGAGGCAAGACCTGCAAAAAGCAGTACTGGGTGTGTGAAAAAAGTTTCCATAAATGAAAGGTAGGTTAACTGTTAATAATTTATTGAATACTCAAACAGAGCGCTAATGTATTGGTTCATTTGCAATTCAAGTAATTTCATTTTGTTTTTTTTTAAAAGACCAAATGAAATTTATTTATATAAATTACATATTAAAGATTTGTTTAAAAATAGCACTGTCAAAAATTTTATGAACGCAAGAAATATATTAATAGGAATTTTTATTTTTATGCGATATTTTTCAAAATAAATTGAAAAAATGTTCATTCACCTGTCCGACCCTCATAACAACGCATCAACACGGTAGAATCCACTACCTGCTTTTCTATAAATTGACCCTGCTTCCACACCAATAAAATAACAGACTCCTCTGTACTGTCAATCGGCTCCTCACCACCCATTAAGATACTGTGCAGTGACTCGCATCGTACAATATCTTTATGCCCATCCCCATCAACATCGTATATCCAACTACGAATGGAAACCTGACTACCATCCCCTCCATACCACGCAGCCAAGGTTTGATAGTCTGTAAACGCTGATTTGGCAGAATCGTACAACAAAAGCCCGTGAAACTGGTACCAAAACCAACGGATCTCCACCCAATACGCCAAGATTCCATCTGACAAGGGAAAATATTGCCGGCCAATAATCTGTGTATCCGTTGAATCCACCATCTCAAAAACCGCTTCCAATAACTTCGGCGGAATAGTGCTGTAAAACAACCCGCCGGGGATCGTTTTACCCAAAAGAACGGTGTCAACTTCTCCGTTGGCAACCGATACCTGGAGGGAATCAAAAGGCTGCATAAGACCAAAATAGGGCTGTAAGGGCTTTTGAACAGTCGGTTTCATGACATTACAACTTCCCAAAAAGGTTGACAGCAGCACTGCGCAATAAAATACTGAAAAACGCATAATGTTAATTTTTAATGTTAATTTATTGTTTCTAAAGTATCCGTCGGAAAAACAAAAATAGAAAAGTCATTGTTGTGTTGTTATATAGGTGTAAAATATGGCATTACCACTACTTTTTACGCAAAACACCTTTACACGAACGCTAATTATACAACAAGTATGCGATTTTCTACGCTTTTCTGTTCACTTTTTCTTTTCCTGCAACAGGCTCACGCTCAAAATACCGGATCTG
The DNA here is from genome assembly GCA_044378705.1 of Saprospiraceae bacterium. GTDB lineage: Bacteria > Bacteroidota > Bacteroidia > Chitinophagales > Saprospiraceae > M3007. Next base: position 1,769 of record JBIPOY010000245.1, on the reverse strand, counting down.
TCACCGGATCTGTCAAAGATAAGCTTACCCAAGAGGTTCTCATTGGTGTTTCAATTCAATTGGAGGGCAGTAACCTTGGTACAACGACTGACGTGAACGGGCGTTTTAGACTTACCAATATACCTCCAAAATCGTACAATGTCCTGGCCGGGTACTTGGGCTATTCTACCCAAACAAAGTTCAATGTAGTCATCACTTCGGGTAACGAAAATCAGTTGAATTTTGAATTGGAACCTGATAGCAAGTCATTGGGAGAGGTTGTCATATCCGAAAACAGGTCTGTGCGCATTGCAACCATTGAAACACCACTTTCAGTTCAAAACCTGTCTGTAGAGGAAATCAAGAGTAACCCAGGCGGCAATTTTGACATCAGTAAGGTGGTACAGGCGCTGCCGGGTGTCGGCGGTGTTGCCGGAACTGGGGGCGGTTTCCGCAACGACCTGATCATTCGGGGCGGTGGACCCAGCGAAAATGTATTTTATCTGGATGGCGTAGAAATACCCGTCATCAACCACTTTACCACGCAAGGTGCCGCAGGAGGCCCCGTAGGCATGCTCAATGTCTCTTTCATCGAAGACGCAACACTCACTACGAGCGCCTTCAATGCCCGCTATGACAATGCGCTGTCCTCTGTGCTCCAATTCCGCCAACGCGATGGAAATCCCGACCGTTTTCAAGGCAATATTCGGGTGGGTGCTTCCGAAACATCGCTCACAGCAGAAGGACCGCTCGGCAAAAAAAATGGAAAAACATCCTTTCTCGTTTCTGCCAGAAGATCTTATCTGCAACTCCTCTTTAAGGCCATCGGACTACCCATTCGTCCTGATTACTGGGACTTTCAGTACAAAATAACACATAAAATAAACGCAAAAACCACTTTTACCGCCCTAGGCGTCGGCGCTATTGATGACTTTTACTTTGAAGCGCCTAAAGAAACAACCCCGGAAAATCTGTATATCCTAAGCGCTGTGCCCGGGGTAAACCAATGGAACTATACGCAGGGTTTTACCCTCAAACATCTGATCAACAACGGCTTTTGGAACCTTACCTTCAGCCGAAATATGCTCGACAACCAACTCGACCAATTTGCAGACAACATAGACGGGAAACAAACAGATGAAGCAAAACGTATTCTGGGCCTCCAAAGCCAAGAAATCGAAAACAAACTACGGTTTGACTTCAACCGTTACGCCGGTGCCTGGAAATTCAGCGCCGGTGCAATGGCGCAGTACGTCAAATACAACAATACCTCTTACAACCGACTCCGCGCAGAAATTACAGACTCACTGGGCAATGTCCTGCAACCTGCAACCGTCATTCGCTTCAATACGGCCATTGACTTTTTTAAGTTCGGCCTGTTTGGACAAGTAAACAGAACTTTTTTCAACAATCAACTGGGCGTTTCTGCCGGTATTCGAACAGATGGCAACTCCTTCACCGTCCATGGCGCCAATCTCCTCCATACCATCAGCCCTCGATTGAGCCTGAGTTACGCCGTCGCCCCAAAATGGAAAATAAACGCATCCTTAGGCCGCTATTTTAAAACACCCCTCTACACCGTACTGGGGTTCCGCGATGAATTGGGGAGGCTTGTCAACAATGACCAACCGTATTTGCAATGCGACCATTTCGTCGCCGGGGTGGAATTCGTCCCTTCAAAAGTCCTGCGTTTGACCATGGAAGGGTTTTACAAAAAATACAACGACTACCCGGTAAGCGCCTTCAATGGCGTTTCACTCGCCAATCAAGGCGGTGGATTTGGCGTGTTG
>JBIPOY010000025.1:0-15467 GCA_044378705.1 Saprospiraceae bacterium | reverse complement strand
AACATACCAATTTTCAACAGTTGCGACCAGGGTCCGGCGTCAATATTGAATTTGACATCATCGGCAAATACGTAGCTGCCATGGCAAAATACACCAGACATGCCAACCCGTTGGAAGAGCATGGCTTAAACAATAAATAGCTTCTTTTTTCGCCTTTTTTACCTTTATTGTTTCAACCACCGCGCCCCTGGTCGTTGTAAAATTGCTTATAACCGACCACTGCAAACACGAAAATAGCCTATCATGCATAAATTCCTCGCATTCCTTCTCCTCTTTATTCCGCTCATTTCTTTTGCTCAAAAGCCCTCAAAACCTTCTTCGGCAGACCTGCAATTGGCTATAAAAAAGCTGAATGTACTGGGTACGGTCCTCTATGTTGCGGCACACCCCGACGACGAAAATACGCGGATGATCAGTTTTCTCCGCAATGAAAAACTTTATGATGTGACCTACCTTTCGCTCACCCGGGGCGACGGCGGTCAAAACCTCATTGGAACCGAAACCAGGGAGCTATTGGGGGTGTTGCGCACGCAAGAGCTGCTCATGGCCCGATCCGTGGACGGTGGCAAGCAATTGTTTTCCCGCGCAAACGACTTTGGTTTTTCCAAAAATCCGGAAGAGACCCTACGTTTTTGGAACAAGGACGCTGTTCTGTCGGATGTGGTATGGGCCTTCCGAAACACACGCCCCGATGTGGTCATCAACCGCTTTTCACACGATAAAAAATACGATACCCACGGGCACCACACCGCTTCTGCCATGCTCTCGGTGGAGGCATTTGATCTAGCAGGAAAGGCCGATGCCTACCCTGAACAATTGTCGATGGTACAGCCTTGGCAGCCACGGCGACAATTTTTTAATACCTCGTGGTTTTTTTACGGTAGCCAAGATGCCTTCCAAAAACTGGACAAAACAGGGCTTTGGCCCGTGGATATGGGCGTTTGGCTCCCCTTGAAAGGGAAGAGCAACGGAGAAATTGCTGCAGAAAGCCGATCGATGCACCGATGCCAAGGCTTTGGAATGCTCAGCTCCCGTGGCTCTACCATGGAATACCTCGATTTTGTGAAGGGCGACAAACCTACCAACCAAGATCTTTTTCAAGACATCAACACCACATGGACACGGGTAGAGGGCGGCGAACCGGTTGGCCAACTGCTCACCCGGATTGATGAAAAATTCCGCCCGGAGAACCCGGCCGCTGCCGTTCCCGATTTGCTTCGAGCAATGGAAATGATCAAAGCGCTCCCCCAAGGTTTTTGGCGCGATAAAAAACTAAACGAAATAAAACAGGTGATCCGTGGTTGCCTGGGGCTATACCTCGAAGCCACCGCCACTGAACCCACCGCCACGCCGGGAGAAACCGTGAAACTGCGGTTGGAATGTATTGCCCGGGCCGCCGGAAACAGCGTGTCGCTCACCGGAATTCGTGTTAAACCGGGATTGTTTGATACCATTCCCGGCACTGTATTGGATATCAACAAGGGCTGGATTCTGGAAAAGTCAATCACTTTGCCTCCAAATGCACCTTTTACGGCCCCTTATTGGCTTGGCAACCCCTCCTCCCTCGGAATGTATGAGGTTGCAGAACAATCCTTGCGCGGACTTCCCGAAACACCGCGGTTCCTAACCATCCACTGGTCTATTACCGTAAACGGAGTGCCGCTCGAATACGATACCGAGGTCGCTTGGAAAACAGGTGAGCCCGCAGTCGGGGAGGTTTGGCGACCTTTTGAAGTGCTGCCCCCGGTGTTTGTTGAGTTTACAGAGTCTTCTTATTTGTTTACCAAAAAAGAACTCGACGTCACGGTGCGGGTGAAAGCCGGCAGAGACAACGTAAAAGGGGTGGTACAGGTGTCAGCACCCGGCAATGGCTGGGCGATCAAATCCAGTCCTTTAGATGGACAAACGTTTGAGTTCAGCAAAAAAGGCGAAGAAAAAACCTTCACTTTTCATGTTAACGCGCCCGAAACCAGTACGGAATGCCTCCTGCATGCTTCTGCTGAAATAGCAGGTACGGTGTACAACAATCGTCTTGTATCCATAAAATACGACCATATCCCCCAACAAAGCGTCCTGTTGCCGGCAACATCCCACGCTGCCCGTTTCGACTTGCAGGTAAAAGCCAAAAAAGTGGGGTATTACATGGGCGCCGGAGACGAGGTGCCCGCCGCACTCAAGCAAATGGGCTGTACCGTTACTTTATTGGCAGACAAAGATCTTGAGCTTTCAAATTTGAAAAAATTTGATGCCGTGGTGGTGGGTATCCGCGCCTACAACACAAAAGAAGGATTGGCGTTTCACCAAAAAGCGCTGCTGGCATTCGTGAACGCCGGGGGTACCCTCCTTTTGCAGTACAATACAAACGGTGAATTGACCGTAGAGGATTCAAAACTCGCGCCTTTTCCACTCAAACTTTCCCGTACCAGGGTAACCGACGAATTGGCAGAAGTCCGATTTCTTTTGCCGAAACACCCGGCCCTGAACCACCCCAATACATTGACGTCCCATGACTTCGATGGATGGGTTCAGGAGCGAGGATTATATTTTCCGGGAGAATGGGATGCGGCTTTTGAAGCGCCACTGTCTATGAATGATACCGGAGAAAAGCCCACTGAGGGGGCACTGTTGATCGCAAAATATGGCAAAGGACATTACGTGTATACCGGAATATCCTTCTTTCGCGAACTACCCAACGGCGTTCCGGGGGCTTATCGCCTGTTTGCCAACCTATTGTCCCTGGGGAAATAAATCAATCTATTATGAAAAACACGGGATACAGCCATCTTGCGGCGTCCCGTGTTTTTCATAATATGGAGTAAAAACTTTGGTGTTGGCACCATACAACGCGCTATCTCTGTTTTTAAAGAAACTCTTCCTTACTTAGAAGGCCTTCGGCGCTTATAATTTCCGCCGCCTGAGCCGCCTGAGCCACCACTGCCACCGCTACGGCTGCGATTATTGTTGCGAGACCCACCCCCGGAATTACCGGAAGCACCTTTGTTGTTACCGTTGTTGCGGCTGTTGCGCTGACGCCCCTTTTCTTTCTCGTGTCGGCCGGCGCCTGCGGCTAGTTTATCCAATGAATCATGGCCCTCGTGCAGCACCAACTGGCCGTTGGAAAGAATTTCAAGATCCTCTTTCACGATATCATCGCTGACATAATGCTCTTTGTTCCAGGTTTTGTACGCCAATTTCATATAGGAGGCGATCACTTCTACAAACCCTTCGCGCTTTGATCCTTCGGGCATTTCAATGGCCTTTTGAATGAGGGCGTGAACGCTGCTGCCGTAGTGGCGCTTTCGAGTAGAAGACGCCGGGTAGCCCAAAGGCTCAGGCTTGGGCCTGTCTTCTTCCCGCACAATAACGATCCCGGGAGGTGGTATGACATCGAGTTCGTAGTTGGCAATAACAAAGACGTGATTCCAAAGTTTTTCTTTAAAATCATCAATGTTCCGGTTGGGATTGGGTGGGCTGAGGGTAATCATCAAGCCAACGATTGCTTCTACCGTTTTTTGACGCCCCAAAGGCGAATCTATCGTCTTGGCGTGTTGGATCATCTCTTGAATCGAGCGACCATATTCGGGGAATTGTATGTCAGCGCTTTCTGTATTGTACGCTATATCAATCTTATTCATTGTTAACAGTAAGGTATTGTGGGCGAGGCTATGGGCCGGCACCCGATTTTATTCAACAGTTACAGACTTGGCCAAATTGCGGGGTTGATCTACATTACATCCCCTGAGTACCGCTGTATGGTAGGCAAGCAATTGCAGGGGAATAACAGAGAGCAACGGCGTAAAGGGTTCTTCCGTTCCGGGTATTTCAATGGTGAAATCAGCCAATGCTTTGATGGCGGTATCTCCCTCCGTAACGACAGCGACCACGACACCCTTACGGGCTTTCACTTCTTGTATATTGGATACAACTTTGTCGTGCGCACTTTTGTTGGTGGCGATGACGAAAACAAGCATATTTTCATCGATCAGGGCGATGGGGCCGTGCTTCATCTCTGCGGCAGGGTATCCTTCTGCATGAATATAACTGATTTCCTTCAGCTTCAACGCTCCTTCGAGCGCTACCGGAAAATTATAGCCCCTGCCAAGATAAAGAGAATTTGCGGCGTCTTTTAATTCACCTGCGATGTACTCCACCTGCTTCTGGCAATCTTGGAGCAATCTTTCTACTTTTTCAGGGATTCTGGCAAGCTCTTGTACCAATTCCTGATATCTTGATTTAGGCAAATAACCCCGTTCATACCCCAATATCAGCGCCATCATGGTCAGCATGGTCACTTGGCCGGTAAAGGCTTTGGTAGATGCTACGCCTATTTCCGGTCCGACGTGTATATAAGACCCACTGTGCGTCAACCGGGCAATTGATGAACCCACCACATTGACAATGCCGTACGTAAGTGCGCCACGTTCTTTGGCCATTTCAAGCGCCGCGAAAGTATCTGCGGTTTCTCCGGACTGAGAGATTGCGAGTACAATATCCTGATCACGTACCACCGGGTTGCGATAGCGGAATTCTGAAGCATATTCCACTTCTACGGGCAGGCGGGCCAAATCTTCAAACAAGTACTCAGCAATCATTCCGGCGTGCCAAGAAGTCCCGCAGCCTAAAATGATCATGCGCTGTGCATTGACGAGGCGCTTCATGTGCTCCTCCATTCCGCCCAACCGTACCCATCCTTCTTCTGCATTCATTCGGCCACGCATACACTCTGCGATGGTAACCGGCTGCTCGTATATTTCTTTGAGCATGAAATAGTCATATCCGCCTTTTTCCAATTGCTCAATTTGCAACTCAATGGCATGAACGGTATGGGTAGTGGTTTCGTTGCGCAAGTTTTTGATCACAAGCCCCTGTTCCAACGTTATGGTTGCCACTTCTTCGTCATCCAGATAAACAACATTTTTCGTGTGCTCTACGATGGGGGTCGCATCAGAGGCCACCAGGAACTCCCCTTTTCCAATGCCCACCACCAAAGGGCTGCTCTTGCGTGCCGCCACAATTTTATCCGGATCTTCTCGATCCATGACAACAATGGCGTAAGCACCGTGTACCTGTGTCAACGCTTGGCGAACAGCTTCTTCCAAGACAAGATTTTCGTGTAGTTGAATCTCCTCAATCAAATGCACCAACACTTCTGTATCGGTTTCACTGACGAACACGTGACCGTGCTTTTGGAGCGCGCTTTTAAGTACTGCATAATTTTCAATGATACCATTGTGTATCAGTACCAACCGACCTGTTCCGCCGGCATGTGGGTGTGCGTTGGTATCATCCGGCTTTCCGTGGGTGGCCCAGCGGGTGTGGCCCATACCAACATGGCCACTGGTATCTTTATTTTCAGTAAATGAGATCAGATTTTCGACCTTCCCCTTTTTCTTGTAAACATTGAGGGTTCCATTTTGAAGGGCAATACCTGCACTATCATAACCACGGTATTCCAAGCGGGAAAGACCCTTTATGAGAATAGGATAGGCATCTTTAGATCCGATGTAAGCAACGATTCCACACATAATAATTTGAGGATTAAGGTTTATTAAAAAAGCGTGATTCAATTATGCACTACGTCATTACGGTATTAATTCACCCTGGTATATTTCAACTCCAGTTTGGCCGGAAACGTGCTGCTCTTAGGACCGTACAATACAGATCTTCTGGCCGATCGGCTTCTCGGATAAACATTGATGTAAACAGTTCTATGTTTTATATCAGGCGTTGTATCGTCGTCAATAATGTGTTGAAATTTCTCACTGAGGGTCATACGGTACCGATTGACCGAAATGCCATTCACGATTTCTTTTTCCGGGTAACCACCAAAGGCCTTGAGGCTTCCCGTACCGGCCGAACCCAGCGCATACAGCACATCACTGGTAAAATTATAGGTGGTATCTCCCACATACTCTGTAAACATGAGTTGGTCTGCGGGTGTCAATGCGTTGTTGTCATCCGCAACGGTCAGCACCAATTGTGCTTTGTTCACCGCAACCTGATTGAAATCATTGGCATACGGAAAAGTGACTTTCAGCCGCAAACCCTGCATACCCTGCAGGTATAATTTTTCTTCCACCGGCAATCCAATTTTGTCTGCCACCTCAGCACCGGTATAGTTGTGTTCGAAGTGTGTGAATTTATTGGAATTTCTGAAATAGAAGTCGAAACGTTTTTGAATGGTATCGTCTTTAACCCGGTAATAGAGTGCCATCCGACTCGTAGTAATGTCGTTCAGATCAAAGGCAAGCATGGCCCCGGGAGTAGCACTGTTGGCAGAGGTAACAATTTTCAGTCCGCGCAATTTTTGATAAAAAGCAGAATCAGACTGCCAATCAAGCGAATCAAGGTTGAGTAGTTCGTTGCCGAAACTGTTATTCAGCCGAACCCGTACAAAGGCGCCTTTGGTACCTTCAAACAGGCTGTCTATTTTCTGCGGTCTCGGCAGAAAGTTGCTCAACTGACCCAACTCCTCACCTTCCGGAATAGACGCTGTGGAATAGTACACAGAACCATTGCTGATGGGCGCGTTTAAACGCAAAACACGCAAGGTCTGCGGCTGCAACGTATCGCCGTACACTCCGTTCGGGGCATAATTCAAGTACAGCACAATACTGTCCAAGGTTTGTTCGGTCGAGTCAAATTGTGGGTTCAGGCTTTCCGCTTGCAGCAGAGCGTAGATATCAGAACGGTACGTGCCGAGCACGGGGTCGTTGATTTGTCCGCACAAAAAATGCGCTGCGGCGGAGGCATTATCGGAAGTAACCACGCTGTCTTCGCGCAACAAGGTACACTGAACGGTGATCGTGTCGGTATAATCATAGTCGGCGTACTCATCCTCCAGCAGTTCAGAACCAAACGGCGTAGGTTTCTTACAGGCCGTCTGAAAAAGGGCAACTGCTGCCAGCAGCAAGCCTGCCAATATTGGGAGTTTCATCTTCATACTTTGTTGTGTTGGTATCAACGATTTACTTGTTTGAGAGTACGTACAAAAAGAGAAAATAGTTGCAGTTGTGATGTTCTGTGAACGTCACAACTGCAAAAAAATCCATTCCCCAATCTGTTTTATCGTGGCACTTCCGTTTCGGTAATACTGCGGAAAAACTCAAGATAAGCCGGATACACGCTTTCCGATGGTAACCATGGTTGTACAGGTTTATTGCCCGCAGTAAGATACTCAACGGTGCTGTCTAGTGTTTCGCTGCCCAGAATAAAAGCATCGGCAAAATGGGCTGCACCTTTGTGCATTGAAAGGCCTTCTCCATCGCGGAAAGGAACCAGGTCTTTTTTCGATAGATTGTTGATGGCCGCTTTTTGGAAAAAATGTTCTCCACCCTCGTGCTCTCTCGGGGTATCAAATGCGGCAAATACAATTTGAGCATTGGCAAATATGGGCTCTGTTTTGTACGCCGTGCGGAGATACAGCGGAATAAGACTGGTCATCCAACCGGCACACAGCACAATATCAGGCGACCACCCAAATTTTTTCACGGTCTCTATCGCTCCCTTGCAGAAAAAAGTCATGCGCTCGGCATTGTCCTCAAATGGAATTTCTTTGTCGTCTTCGAAAACAAACTTCCGCTTGAAAAACTCCTCGTTGTCGAGGAAGTAAACCTGCATACGAGAGTTGGGAAGCGATGCTACTTTGATCAGCAATGGATAATCATCATCATCTACAATGATGTTCATACCACTCAGCCGAACTACCTCGTGTAAACGGTGTCGACGCTCGTTCACAACTCCATATCGCGGCATCAAAATCCGCAATTCGTAACCATTATCTTGCAAAAATTTGGGTAATTTCCCGATCACTGATGAAATTTCATTTCCTTCGGTATAGGGCTCCATCTCCTGCGTGATGAGGAGCAATCGCTTCTTTTCCATGTGTAAGAAAGCCAGACTTGAATGGTGTGTGAATCACGTTGAACAAGCGAACTGCTGCTGCTTGCTGAATGACGCAAAGCCTTTGCTTCGCTGAATCCGAATGCAAAAGTATAAAAAAATAAGGTTCTACTTGCATCGAAACCGTGCTGAAAAATAAAAGTGGGCAAAAACAACCTCGATTTAGACAGTAATTTGGCCTTCAATCCGAATTTATTCCAAAAATCAATCCATTTAAGTGGGCTGCCAACTTTGATGTATCCCCTGTCTGGGAAAACTCAAACACCCTCCAATGGCCCCCGCTCCAGTATCCTGAACGTATAGGCATATTCATTTTTGGCATCCGGCTCATGCGCTTCACGCCAAGTCTCTACCCATTCAACAGCATTTATTTCCGGAAAAAAAACGTCACCTTCCGGCAAAATATCCACTTCGGTGAGGTACAGTTTGTCCCATAATTCCATGCTCTCACGGTATATTTCCCCGCCACCCAAAATGAATACTTCTTCCGCTTCGTCATCAAAAGCAATACCCAGTGCCTCTTCTATCGAGTGCGCAACAAGCACTCCGTCTGCACTGAAAAAGGGATCTCGGGTCACCACAATATTGGTGCGCCGGGGCAACGGCTTGCCAATACTCTGAAAACAATTTCGACCCATGATTACATGATGGTCCAAAGTGGTCTTTTTAAAATATACGAGGTCCGCAGGAAGATACCACGGAATTTGATTGTCTTTGCCAATAACATGGTTTTTGGCGGCGGCGACAATGGCTGAAACGATCATATTGTGTGTGTTTATAGGGTAATGAGTAATGCTTTGACAATCGTGCGCAGGTGCGGCTCCGACGCGCGCGCAACGGCGATGACATCCTCCAAAGTGGTGGCGCGAACCACCGACGGCGGATATGAAACATTGCTGACAAGCGACAACATCGCAACCGCCAAGCCCATGTGACGGGCTGCCAGCACCTCAGGAACCGACGACATCCCCGTACAATCGCTCCCAAGACGCCGAAGCATGTCGTATTCTGCCGGCGTCTCTAGGTTGGGGCCCGGCAACGCCGAGTACACGCCTTCCATCACACGAATACCATGCAATTGGGCGATCGAAAGCACACTCTTGCGCAATTCTGCGTCGTAGGTGTTCAATAGATCCGGAAAACGGGGGCCAACCCGCGGATCGTTGGGGCCACGCAACGGATTGTCGGGCAGCATATTGAGATGATCACGCACCACTACAAGATCGCCCGGATGAAGATGTGGGTTGATGCCCCCGGATACGTTGGTAACGATCAAACGCTCAATTCCCAAAAATTTCATCACCCGAACAGGAAATACAACCTGCGCCATCGTCCAACCTTCGTACCAGTGGAATCGACCGGCCATGACCACAATAGGATGACCGGCAAGCAGGCCAAAAACCAATTGCCCATGGTGACTTTCCACCGTGCTGGAAGCAAAGTGTGGAATGTCGGAATAGTCTATTACCGCCACCGTTTCTACTTCCTCCACAAGACTGCCCAACCCCGTTCCCAGTACAATACCCGAACGAGGTTCAAAGCCGGTTTTCGTTCGAATGAAAGCAATGGCTTCTTGTATTTCTTCGTACAGCATTTATGATTGCTTTGAATGACTGTTTCTTTATATTTTATCCTGAACGTATTACCGTCAAACAACCCTGCGCTGCCAATACCACGCAAGCGCCATTCCCGTAACCAAATCCCAAATTCCCCACCAAGCAGCCACCAACGCCATCCCGCCTAACCCACCAAAAAACTTGAAAATTAAGATGAGACCAAGGGCTGTGTTGTGCACACCGGCCTCAAAAGCCAAGGTCCGACAATCCAACTCCTCCAGCCGAAACAAACGTCCCAGCACATAGCCATTGGACAAGGCAACGGCATTGTGTACGGCAACCAAGAGAAATACAAAACCAATATATTGCAGCAAATTATCCCGATTGCCCAACAGGGCCAACACAAGAATGGTAAAAAAAATAACCAAGGAAATGCGCTGAAGCCAAGGACGAATGGTTACTACAAAGGCAGGCTTTTGCTGGTTCAAAAACATGCCGAGGGCCAAGGGTAAAACGATCAATTGCAAAATGATCAAGACCATCTCTCCCATATCAAGTGAAAATGACTGACGCAAAACCGCCGAATTCGGCACGTATTCCGACCAAAACAAAAAACCCGCCGGGGTAATGAAGGTTGCAAAAAGAATGATGATGGCGTTTAGTGTGACCGACAAGGCCACGTTGCCACGGGCAAAATGTACGAGAAAATTGGTCATGTTGCCCGACGGACACATACTCACCAACACAAGACCCAAAGAAACACTCACCGGCGGTTTGAACACCGCGATGATGCCCAGCGTCAGCAATGGAAACACAAGATATTGTGCCAACAATCCAACACCGATTGGCTTGGGAAATTGAACCACACGTCGAAAATCAGACAAACGAACATCCAGGGCTACACTGAACATGAGAAAGGCCATCGCCATGTTCAAAATGACCATTTGTGCAGGATTAAAGTGCAGATGAAGGGCGTCAACAGGATGCATTTGTAGCGTTTTTTTATTTGTCGAAGTTTTCACCCATGTGCTCCAAAAACTCCATTTCATTCCATATCTCCACCGTCTCCAATGCCTGCGCTTTTTTTAATTTCGAGCCGGCCTTTTCACCCACCACCAAAATACTGAGGTGCTTGCTGACACCACTGGCAATGCTCGCACCGGCAGCAGTGGCCAGTTTCTCAGCTTCCTCCCGGGTCATTTGCGAAAGGGTGCCCGTAAACAAGATACTCTTGCCGTACAGCGCTCCTTCCGTGTTAACATCCGGCTTCCTGTCTTCCTCGGTCTGAAGAAGGTTCACACCCAGTTGCTCCATAGTACGCAACAACTCGATGTTTGGTTCCGTATGAAAGAAATTGTACACATTTTGAGCCAACACAGGGCCAATATCTTTGATGCTCTGGTATTTTTCAAGATCCCAGTCTTTTAAATCAAGCACATGCCCTACTTCTGCCGCGAGCAACTTACTTCCTTTTTGGCCCAAATGGTGGATACTCAATGCGTGCAACAATCGGTGAATAGGATTCTGTTTGGCTTTCTCAACAGCCGACTTCAGGTTGGCAACCGATTTTTTTTCAAACCCATCCAAATGCGCAATCTGGTCGTACGGGAGGCGATAAATATCCGCAATACTGTGCAACCACCCCAATTTATAGAACCGTTCAACAGTTTTTTCCCCCAAGCCCTCGATGTCCATCGCGTGTTTTGAGGTGTGAAAAATCATGCGCGCCAACACTTGCGCCCCACAGGCAGCATACGCACAGCGCCAGATGGCTTCATCGGCCTGTTTCACCAGTACAGAATGGCAGTCGGGGCAATTTTTTGGATACTCCACGGGGGTTTCAGAGCCATCCCGCAATTCAGGCAGACTTTTTACAATGTAAGGTATTACATCGCCGGCACGCTCCACGAGTACTTGGTCGCCGATGCGAATATCTTTTGAACGGATAAATTCCTCGTTGTGTAAACTAACATTCGAGACCTTCACCCCTGCCAGCGGCACCGGTTCGAGCCTTGCAACGGGGGTCACGGCGCCCGTTTTGCCCACTTGGAATTCGACATCTCGGAGCCGTGTTGTGGCCTGTCGCGCCTTAAATTTGAAGGCGATGGCCCACCGGGGGTGGTGACTGGTAAAGCCACATTTTTCTTGTAGTGCAAGGCTGTTAACTTTCACAACCATACCGTCAATTTCATACGGGTACTCATCGCGGAAGTCCTGCCATGCCTGGCAAAAGCCGATGACTTCCGCGATGTTTTGGCAGGTTTTGGTAGCAGGCAAATGCTGTAAGGTTCCACTGGTTGCCAGTGGTGTTTTAAAAGACAGCGCCTCCAACAAGTGAATGCCTTCATCATGGGCTTGAAAGTTAGCCAATACACTGTTTCCCTCTTGGTCGATGGCGTAGCCAACCTGATAAAGGAATGCTTCTAAACCGCGTTCTGAGGCTTCTCGGGGGTCTTTCATGCGCAGGCCACCGGTGGCGGCATTTCGGGGGTTGGCAAAAAGGGGCTCCCCAGCCGCAACCCTTGTCTGGTTTATTTTCTCAAAAATATCTTTTCGAATGAGGGCCTCCCCACGGAGCTCCACTTTTTTGATGCCGCTCTTTGAAAAGGCTGCCTGAAGGGGCACGGAGCGCAGCGTGCGAATGTTGGCGGTGATATCATCTCCTATGAAGCCGTTGCCCCTCGTGGCTGCCTGAACAAGACGGTCGTTTTCGTACACCAAGGCAATGGTGCCTCCATCGTATTTTGGCTCCACACAATATTCAACATCAATGTCTGACGCGAGTTTGCACAATTTTTTCACCGATTCATCAAACGCGTTTAGGTCAGCGGCATCATAGCTGTTGTCGAGCGAGAGCATGGGCGTGAGGTGTACCACTTGCGCTGCATTTTCCACCAAGTCTTTGCCAACGCGCTGGGTAGGGCTATCGGGGACAAGCAAGTCCGGGTAAGCCTGTTCCAGCGTTTGCAGTTGCTTGTACAGCTGATCGTACTCGAAGTCGCTGATCACAGGATCATTGCCAACATAGTAGCGCCATTCGTGGTAGCGCAGCACCGTGCGCAAGTCTTCCGCGCGTTCCGCCGGAGGCTCAGAGAACAGGTCTGCCGGAGGTGCCTGCAGCAGTTTTTTAGAGCGCTCGTAGAGATTCCGTTGTTCGTCTTGGGAGTACATCGAATTAGGAGGGCAATTTTTTCAAAATCAAGGCCGCTACTTCTTTTGCTTTGGCGAGGTTGTCGTGTGGTACATCCGTGTGCTCCACGGCAATATTGATCACCATCTGCCCTTTTTTCACCAACAGGGTAACGGTACTGCTGCTCCACAAAGCATCTTCACCCAAACCGGTAACATCTTCTTCATACGTACTGCGACGGTCGCGGCGTAACATTTGCATTTGCTGCGTGGCGTGCACTTCAGAAGTGTAATCAAACAACTGTACCACCAGCCGGTTGGAAGGGCTGAGGTACACAGCGCCTTCTTTTTCATTGTTACTTTCCCGTTCTTTCCAGTCACTTTTTTGCCAAGTACGGAGACAAAAAACCTGATCCGGCAACGAGCGGGCATTGAGCACACTGGCATCAGGGTCAAAGTTGAAAATTTGTGCGACTTCCTGATCGGTCACCAAGTCGCAGCCAAAGTTTTTCCAAGAGGCCCGTTTGGTCACCGGGGGCTCCGTGGAGGCCACTTCCTGCTTGCAGGAAGTAATCGTCAAGAGCAGATAGCAAGAGAAAAAAAAGAATTTCATGGGATGATGATCAAATAGCATTGAGTCGATAATTATCAAAACGGCACAAAGATAACACCCTCTACGCTCGAATTTGCCAGATTATTACGTCCTTTGAAATACTTACTGCAACCGCCACACGGCCAACAATCTGAAAAAACAGGTGCCCCACAAAAAGCGTTATTTTGTTTGGCTAAATTAAGAAAACGACAAATAGGCAAAGAAAAAAAGAATTTTTTGCACATTTGCCCCGCCCCTTCTGACAGTAGCAACCAACCGTATGATTCGTTGGACCATAACCAACAACCATGACGGCAATTTTTAAACTAACTTAACCAAAACAATTATGGCAGAAACGCCTACAAAAAAGACAGGCAAGTTCCCCTCGAGTATTCCCTATATCATCGGAAATGAGGCAGCGGAACGATTCAACTATTACGGATTGCGGGCCATTTTAACCACCTTTATGGTGGCGCAATTTTACAACCACAGCGGCTCTACCGATCCGGTTGTCGTACAAGCTGCGGAAGCCACCGCCAACGCTAAAACCCACGATTTCGTGGCCATGACCTACCTGCTTCCCATGTTCGGCGGTATGATGGCCGACTGGTTTTGGGGCAAGTACAAAACCATTCTCTGGTTGTCGTTGTTGTACGCTTGCGGCAGCGTGATGGTAGCACTTTCCGTGGACAGCGAGGTCATGTTTACCACATCCCTGATGCTGATTGCGTTGGGAGCCGGCGGTATCAAGCCCTGCGTTTCTGCCAATGTGGGCGACCAGTTTGACGAATCCAATTCACACTTGATATCCAAAGCATTTGATGCATTCTACGCTTCCATCAATGCAGGATCCGTCCTTTCCATTCTATTAATTCCTTACCTGAAATCACACTACGGTGCTACCGTTGCTTTCGGGGTGCCGGCCATCGCCATGGGCGTGGCTGTCTTTTTCTTCTGGCTGGGTCGCAATAAATACCGTCGGGTACCACCACCAAAATTTGACAGCAACAAAATGGTCATCTTGCTCACCGCTTTCTTATCGTTGGTGGCAAGTTATCTCTATTTTGACAAATATAAACACGCCGGTATTGGCCCTGTACTGGGCGCTTGGTTGGTGCTGGTGCTTGCCTTGGCCTTTGTGTTCAAGAAACAATGGTTTGCCAAACCGGGAAATTTTGTGGGTATCAACTTGTATGCCCTGACAAACGGAGGTTTCGAAGCAGCCTCTAAAGAATATGGAGACGAAGCCATCTCCGGAATCAGGTCTGTCTGGCGCGTATTGTCTGTATTTGCCTTCATTCCCGTATTTTGGGCCTTGTGGGACCAAAGCCAGTCGGAATGGGTGGTACAAGCCTCAAAAATGGATCTCAATTTCCTAGGGATAACCTGGGAGGCCGAACAGATTTCATTTGTAAATGCAGCCTTCATCCTGGCCTTTATCCCGCTCTTCTCCTTTGTAATTTTCCCCGCATTGAACAAAGTCGGCCTAAAAGTAACCCCCTTGCGGAAAATTGGGGTAGGCTTCGTACTCACGGCCTTGTCGTTTGTGATCATCGCCATCATACAGGGGTGGATTGATGCCGGTGAAAAGCCAAACATCAGTTGGCAAATTCTGGCTTTCGTCGTCCTAACGGCCGGAGAGGTACTCATCTCCATCACCGGACTGGAATACGCCTACACACAATCGCCTCCTTCGATGAAATCAACCATCATGGCTTGCTGGCTTATCTCGGTGACCCTCGGCAATGTATTGGTGTCTGTTATTCAGAACAACATCAAAGACGGCGGTTTTTTTGCACAATTCCACGGCGCCAATTTTTTCTGGCTGTTCACCGGGATTTGCGCTGCCACGGCGGTACTCTTCATGATCATATCGCCAAGAATTAAAGAAAAGTCATACATCGTTTAGCGTGACAGAACCGCGGTGGATGCTTTAGAGAGCCCCGCGGTTCTATCTTCCTTCTTGTGGCCTCGCCTGCATTCCGCATGTGAGGTCATTTTTTTTGGCAAAAAACAGCCGAATTGATCTGTTTGTGTTGTAGTTTTCCGAGTTCGCTTACCTTTGAAGCCAACCTTGATTATTGAATGCACCTTTGTCGGAGGCAATTGCCAATGTCCAACTACATCAGCCCATGAATAGCAAACTTCTACGACTGCTCCCAATGCTCGCTTTTTTGCCTTTTTTTGCGCAAAAAACGGAAGCTCAGACCACTCTTTGCCCCTACACCATCATCCTGACCGACTCGTACGGGGACGGATGGAACGGCGGAACGCTCACCGTTACAAGC